>JAEYQO010000020.1 GCA_023409975.1 Bacteroidota bacterium
AGGTCAGGTTCTGACCGAAAATGGGAATGGTATCGAACGCATCATTCTGGCAGTACGTAATCACTGGAGCTACAACAGGAGGATTAGGCGTCTGGTTTACTGTTACAGATACCGTTCTTGGTCCTGACGTATCAGGAATGCCAGTACCGCCGCAGGGGTATTCCAGAATCCGTAAAGTATAATTTCCCGCATGGTTTAACTGCAGGTTAGGAATAACCAGTACCGCATTAGTATCGATTAAGCCTCCTGGTCCGTTCCAGATGAATTTCGGTTGATTTATGCCTGGCGCACTGCCTACCAACACCAATGAATCTCCCGTACAATATACACCGCCACCGGTTACAGTGGGAGCATACAAGATTTCGACCAGGTAGTCTTCTGTTTCCCCGTAGGTGAAGCTGGCACATCCTGTCAATGCTGCACCTGTCTGCGTTCCAGAATTTATAATACGCATACCCGTCACTCCGGTTGCAGCATTAGGTTCTACCGTAAAGCTCCCAGTGAATACATTAGCCCCACTGGAATTTGAGCTAGTGAAAGCAACCTTTTCATTAGCGTCAAAACTGCCGTTTCTGTTGTAATCTATGAAAATGGCTGTACCGTTCGAGTGGTTCACAGTACCACAGTTTGAAATGGTGACCGAAAAAGGTACTGAAGTACCTTTGGTCAGACGAACAGGTGGCAGGGAATTGTAATTGGAATAAGTCATTCCATTAGTACCCACGCAGGGGGAGCTATTGTTTAAAGTGCTCAGTGTAACATTAGTGATGTCTTCATACAAAGCCGAAGTAGCGCCTGAGGTACAATAACATGGTGGAACGGAAGCCAGGGACACTAAGCCGGATGTATCCGACAATCCGCTATTGGTACAGGTGACAACAACCCTGTAATCTGTTGCGGCACTCTGGTTAGATACGGACAGGTTGTAATTGGTTCCATTGGGAACATTCACCCAATGGGTATCGCAACCTTCCCTTTTTTGCCATTGATAGTTAAGATTACTAAATCCAGGGAGGTTCTGCAAGCTCAATGTCACCGGACAGGAACCTGTCGCTATTGCAGGACCGGCCACCGGGGCACCAGCACATGGTACAGCAGGAATGAAATGAATCTTCCCGATCCAACCCCTGGGAGAATTAGCAGGCGTAGTGGGCGGTGCGCCACCCGCGTAACCAATGTTCGTACCCGTTATAAGGTTCACGCCTCCCATTGTGATGGTCGTGGTACCAGCAGGTAAAGTATGATACCGTTGTCTTCCTGTTGTACCAGAATAGGCAGCCACAGCAAAGGCCCAGGTAGTATTGGCTGGAAGGATAAAGTTCAGACCCGAAAGAAAGGTCTGTGTATTAGTATTGGCAGTGTTAGCGACACCATTGAAGGTGCCCGAAGCAATCAGGTTCCATCCATTAGCTGCAGAGATATTACCAGGGGATCCACTTAACGGGGTAGTTTTATAATAGATCGCGGCGGTGGTGGTTCCGCTGGTTCCTACCACCCCCTCTATCTCAGTGATTATAACATCAAAAGCATTCGTATTCTGCAAATTGAATGTTACAGTACCGCTACCGTTATTATTAGTAAAGTTGGTAGTTGTTGATAAAACAATTTGCCCTTCCGAAAATACAGACAGCAGCAGGCTAAAAGCCAACAGTAATATTCTTCTCATTGGAGTCAGATAAAATTGTCAAACAGGTGGGAATCAATCCAGGGGTAGCCCTAATGGCATGCAAAGGTAATAGACTGCAGGAACATCTTGAAGGTTGGTACATCAAAAAAGAAGACCTGTGTCTGACAAATGACACAGGTCTTAAAATAATATAATAGATGGATCTTAGTCTAGTACCACCAGTCTTGCGACTTTGCGCGCCGTTTTCGTTGAGAGAACGCAGATGTAGGTACCTGCAGGCAATTCCGAAACCGATACTTCTTTACCTGAAGTGCCGGAAGAAATAGTTTCGTGATATAATCTTTGTCCTGTAACTGCGTATATCATGAGTTCTTTGCTCTCCTGAGCCATACTTTCATCCCAACTGAAGTAAACCATTTCATTAGCAGGATTCGGATAAATATTCATCCCTCCGCTTGCTGAAGCCACTTCGGAAACATCGACCATCATAACCTGCCTGAAAAGCTGCACACCACCCAGAATGTTTCCTACGACCATTTCATACATGCCATCACCGTCCAGATCAGCAATCGCAGGTGCGGAACGCATTCCGGACCATTTTGACAGGTGACCATAGATATTGGAATATATCGAATCCACTAATTGATAAGGTACGGTCACATTTCCATTCTGCAACCCGGAATACCTGTAGATTCTACCGGAATTGCTACCCAGCATCAGGTACTCATCATTAGTATTATCCATTTTCCCCACCCATGGTACACTGGATCCAGAGAAGGTATTCTCAGGATCTGCCTTAGCAAGACCAAGGCGACTGTTCTTATGCTCCAGCTTTAATTCATTAGTGTTTCCAACATTCTTATAATAGGCTACCCATCCACCATGACCGCCAATAAGCAGATCTTTCTTACCGTCTTTATCTATGTCGAATATAAAGGGCGCCGCCTGTTGGAAGGAGTCGATATCTACATTATTCTTATCCTTTAGTACCAACTGTGACATTTGCCAGTTGGGCTGTCCTGTACCTGCTGCCTGATTCTTATAGAATGAGATAGTGCCATCTGCATGACCAACTACCAGATCATCTTTTCCATCATTGTCCAGATCACCAACGGCTGGATAAGCCCCACGGATATTTTGGCTATGAATTCCAAGAAAGTTGCCATCAATCAGCGTGAATGCTGGATTACCTGGTGTACTTGTATTCTTATAATAGCTGATCCTGGCCCTCAGGGTTCCATTACTCTGGAAGTACCCATCCCCACCTACGAAAAGATCCGGTCTGCCATCTTTATCATAATCATAAATCATAGGATATGAACCCGCTCCAACATCTATCGTTTCCCTTGACAACGTACTGTCTCCCTGATAGGTAAACACAGGGCTCGTTGAGGTACCGGTATTACGATACCAGGCCACATTTCTGTAATTCTCGGATGCATTATCTGAATTCGGACTTAACAGCAGATCATCCAGTCCGTCCTGGTCGAAGTCAAGTGAAAAGGCTGCGGGCCATTGGGCCATTTTGAAGTTATGACCATTACTGGTCCATGAGGTATCCTGGCTGATGATAGTATCTCTGAAATGGTTCGCTTCAACCTTACCATTAATCAGCAACTGAATATCAGAAAAAGAAAGGTTGCCGTTCAGGTAATCCAGATCGGAATCTCCGTCGTAGTCGAAAAAGCATAGTGTATTACCTGAGTGAGTGGTCTTGTAAGGTGTGGGGTCCGGTTGCATAAGTTCGCAACTAACGCCCAGGACGTGACTTCTTTCCCAGCCCTGGTACAATTTGCCCCAGCACGCATCCTTTAGATTGATCCGGATACTGTCGCAGGGTAAGTGCTCTTCCACCTGATAATTCTTATAGAAATTAATATAGGCCCCCAGGATATTAAATGCAAAAAAGTCGAGGTCTCCGTCATGGTCAATATCGGCGATACCGGGAATATCCCCGCCAGGATCACAGTAGGCATTTACATCACCGAATGGATTGCTGCTGATCCAGGTGATATTGTCTAAAAAGATATTATTACCACCTGCACTGGTACCCTTAAAGATCAGATATACCTGCGGACCAGTCACCGTTACAGGAATTTCAAAGGTATACTCGTACCAGCCAGGACCTGGTTTTGTATCAGGTATATTGAGGCTTCGGGAACGCGCCACCTTTGCTATATAGGTAGCGTTCGAAAGGCTGGCGGAAGTGTTCACATAAATGGCAAGACTATCTGCCGCTGTATGATTATCCCTATAGATATGGAAGCTCACTTTGGCATTCATTCCAAGCTGGTCTGAAATCCGGAAGGATTTGGTAATCAGTAAATCGCTGGATCCTGCACCTAGACTATTGCTGTTGAACCTCGCCATTCCCGTACCCTGCTGGGGACTGGTCGTGGGGTTGGTGCCATTGGTCACCCGGCTCCAGCCTGTACCCGTGGTTGTCCACTGGGTAGGTGGAAACTGGGTGAATTCGAAAGATTCCTGATTTCTGTAGGGTGGACTGTATAACAGAGCTTTATACTTCGTGAAGTGGAGTTCGTTATTCTGGTAGTGCCCGCGGTACACTTCGAATCCTGGATTGCCCCGGGTGAAGAGGTCAGGAATCTCATCACAATTATAGTCCAACAGTTTCATATAACTGTTCACTCTGGGGAAATGCTTCTCATATTGAGGCCGGTATCGATAAACCGGATTTCCCGGGCTACCATAATTAATAAACGTTCTGACTAGCTCAGGTCCCTTTTCGAATACCACAAGATCCGGCTTCCCATCCTGATTCAGATCAGCCATTGCCATCTGCGGTGTATTGAACCCACCTGCAAAAGGAAACTTGCGACCCAGCGGACTGTTTAGCTGGTAGCTGGTGTCGGGCTGATAGACATTGCCCTGAAATTGTGCAAAGGCTGCATCGGAAAGTAAAAGACCGACTGCAAGGGTAATCAAGGTTGCTCTAGTCATAATTCAGAATATTTAAAATATAGACTCAGTAATGCTTTATTTGGTTGGGCTATACTTCTTTAAGGGAGAGCCCGGCTCGTTCAGAAAATGTTTATACACGAGGCTATCCAGCACACCCGGCAACCATCTGCTCAGCCATACGGTTAGTTTTCCCTGTCCTGTCATTACCACGGTTCTTTTCCTCTTTTCAATAGATGACAGAATAATCGATGCACAGGTTTCAGCGCTCATCAGTTTGTCCTCACTTAGCGGAGTTTCCCGTTGCGTACTACCATCGGCACTCCTTGCCACATTCCGGATATTCGAACTGGTAAATCCCGGAGACACCCACATGACATGAACGCCTGTTTGCAGGAGTTCCGTTTTCAATGCCTCAAGAAACCCCTGAACAGCGAACTTCGACGCTGAGTATCCTGTCCGGCCCGGCAGTCCACGATAGCCTGCTATCGAAGAAATTCCCACTATGACGCCCCCCGATTTCTTAATCGCCGGTAAGGCGTACTTCGTACAGTATACCGTTCCCCAGAAGTTAATATCCATCAGCTCCCGGATAACGCCCAGATCCACATCTTCGAAAAGCGCCCGCATACTAATCCCGGCATTGTTTATAAGAACATCTATTTGCCCCCATCGTCCTTCGACGGAACTGATGAAGGACTTGCAGTCTGCCTCCTGACTTACATCAGCCTGAAAACACAGCACCTCATTACTATCACCGAAAGTCTCCTTTAATTTATCAAGATTTCTTGCACAAACTGCCAATTTTGCTCCCTGCTCCAGTGCTTGTAACCCCAGAGCTCTTCCGATCCCTGAAGATGCACCCGTTATAACTATTACCTTTCCTTCTATTGAACCCATTGTAAAAACGACACAATTTACAAAATCCACACACGGCAAAACAGAACTTTAGTCACCCTCTGGTCATCTGCTGCCTTGCCCGACCAGTCTTATATTGAAAAAGATATGCACATACGTTGATAACAGGACAAACGGATGAGGCATAGTATTTTTTATTTTCACTTCAGGAAGGATCGGGATTCTTCCTGACGGACAAGCCGGTGTCCTGCCTGAGGTCCGAAAAACCGAATGGAAAACATGCGAAAGTGTTCCGGTAACTGCTCTAAGTGTCGAAGTGGCCCCTCATGTGCTAACTTAACACTATCATAACTTTATATATGACACTTATCATCTAAATTAGATTAAAAAGAAAACAGGAACGACATTGACAGAAACAATCATTAATCTCGAAACCGTTAATCCCATTGAATTCTTCGGGATCAACAATAGTAAGTTCGATATTCTGAAGCGTAAGTTTCCATTACTCAAAATACTCTCCCGCGGCTCCCAGATCAAACTCTCCGGACAACCAGACGAAGTAGCCTCTGCTCAGGGCAAAATCGCCCAGATCGTGAAATATCTTGAGCGTAATGGCCATCTTTCAGAAAACTATTTCGCCAGGATACTTGGAGATGAAGAACAGGGGGAAGCACCGCTGGAAGATCCGGGAAACAACGATATTCTTGTTTTTGGACCCAACGGGAAGGTGATCCGTGCCAAGACGGCCAATCAGAAGCTGATGGCTTCCGTATCTGAAAAGAACGATATCATTTTTGCGGTAGGACCTGCCGGTACCGGTAAAACTTACACGGCAGTCGCACTGGCTGTTAGAGCACTCAAGAATAAAGCAGTGCGTAAGATCATTCTTACACGACCTGCAGTGGAAGCAGGGGAAAGCCTGGGGTTCTTACCCGGCGATCTGAAGGAGAAGATTGATCCTTATCTGCGGCCTTTATATGATGCTTTGGACGACATGATCCCGAGTGATAAGCTCAACTACTACATGGCGAACAGGATCATCGAAATCGCTCCCCTTGCTTATATGCGGGGTCGAACGCTGGATAATTCCTTTATCATTCTCGATGAGGCCCAGAATGCCACCGACCTTCAGTTGAAAATGTTTCTCACGAGGATCGGAGCTTCTGCGAAGGCCATCATCACCGGTGACCTGACCCAGGTTGACTTACCAAAGAATCAGAAATCGGGTCTCGGCAAAGCCGCACGTATTCTGAAGAATATCGAGGGAATTGCGCATATTGAACTGGATGAAGCCGACGTGGTTCGTCACCGGTTGGTGAAGCACATCATCAGGGCATATGAAAAAGACCAGGAACGCGAGGATCAGCGAAAAGAGGCTGATCAGAAAGCGAGGGAACAGGCCCGAAGCCAGGACGAATCGAGGTCTTAAACAAAAGTGAAAATCTAAATTCGGAAGTGCCGGCAGCGATGCTGGCACTTTCTTTTTCCCGCCTACTCTGAAAGATTGATTTTAAACTAAAAAGAATGGCATATGTGGCGCAGGATCGTATTATTGATTGTGGGATTCGGAATTGGATTCACAGCACAGGCTCAAATATCAGACACACATACAGTACCCGATTATAACGAGATTGAAAAGCTTACTAAAGATGAAGGATCGATGTTCTACTACGATAATCTGTTCAGCAGGTATATGAACAACGATACTACGCTTTCACTACGTGATTACAGAATGCTGTATTATGGAAATTTCTTTCAGGACTCTTATAAACCTTTCTACCATAGCCCCCAGGCAGACAGCATCAAACTACTGCTCACGAATAACGAAGAGCTGACGACCAGAGACTGGGAAGAATTAGTCCGTCTGGGCACAGCGAACCTGCAGCAAAACCCATTCGATCTTAAAGGCATAAACATTGTCTGGGTTTCCCATAAAACGCTTGGCGATACTATAGAGGCCCGGTTCTACTTCGACAAACTGAAAAAGCTGGTGCAAACCATTCTCGCCAGTGGAGATGGCCTTAGCGAGGAAACGGCCTTTCACGTGCTGAATGTAGCACATGAATACGATATCATTAATATACTGGGTTATGAATTCGGAGGCGACCAGCAATTAACGGATAATCACTGCGATTATCTCTCCCTTAAACATAACGATGATCAATTGCAGGGTCTGTACTTCGATGTAAAACAGGTTTTCGCTGGCTATGAACGGAACGCAGTGGTCCTCGAACCCTAGGGTTTGACATTTCCTGCTACTTTTGCTGCTAAACATACCTGTTCATGCACTTGTTGATCACCAATATTGGAAAGCTTTGTTGTGTAGAAAAAGAAGGTAAGACCGTCGATCGTTTAAGCGGTAAGGAAATGGCCGGCATTCCCGTCATAGAAAATGCCTGGCTATACCTCGAGGATGGCCTGATCCACAGTTTCGGCAGGATGAATGACATGGACTTCGTAGCAGCAGAAAACAATTTTGATGCTGAAGGTAGGACCATACTTCCCTGTTGGGTCGACAGCCATACCCATATTGTATTTGCCGCACCGCGTGATCAGGAATTTGTCGACAGGATCAAAGGGCTCAGTTACGAGGAAATCGCTAAACGAGGAGGGGGGATTCTTAACTCCGCACGACGGCTCAACGATATTAGCGAAGAGGAGCTGTACGACCAGAGTCTGGCCCGGCTGGAAAAACTCATTGCTCAGGGAACAGGGGCTATAGAAATAAAAAGTGGATATGGTCTGTCTCTATACAGCGAACTGAAGATGCTCCGGGTCATCCGGAAATTGAAGGAAACGGTGCCGATTCCCGTCAAGGCTTCTTTTCTGGCTGCTCATGCCTATCCTCCGGAATTTAAAAATGATCATGAAGGCTATCTGCGTTTAATCATTGACGAAATGCTTCCCCAGGTGGCAGATGAAGGGCTCGCCGATTATATGGATGTGTTTTGCGAGGAAGGCTTCTTCAGTGTGGAGGAAACGAGCCGCTTACTCGAAGCCGGATGGAAGTACGGTCTGAAACCGAAGATTCACGCCAATCAACTGCACTTCTCAGGAGGTGTTCAGGTGGGCATCAAGCATAATGCAGTAAGTGTCGACCACCTTGAGAGTGTGGGCGATGAGGAAATAGACGCACTGAAATCGAGCAATACCATCCCTACTCTGCTGCCGGGAGCGGCTTTCTTCCTTGGGATGCACTATCAACCCGCCAGAAAGATGATCGATGCCGGCTTGCCGGTCTGTCTCGCTACTGATTACAACCCGGGGTCAAATCCATCCGGAAACATCCCCTTACTATTAACGTTGGCCTGTACCCAGTTGAAAATGACCCCTGAGGAGGCGATCAATGCAGTGACGATCAATGGCGCTGCAGCCCTTGAAATGAGTCAGGAACTGGGTTCCATTGCACCGGGTAAAAAAGCCAATCTGATCATAACGAGGAAGATCCCCTCGCTATCATACATTCCCTATGATTACGGGAACAATCCTGTGGAAAAGATGATCCTGAACGGGGCATTCTATTGATAGGTGCCAGTCAGTCCCGCACCCAGGGCATTTGCGGTGTTTCGCAGCAGCGCAATTGAAATACGATTTTTACCCTGAATGTTTACTTTTGCAGTCTGTTCAAAAACAATTTATGGCTACAACAGCAGATATCAGAAACGGCATGATCATTAAACTGGAAGACGGACTTTATTCCGTTGTCGAGTTTGGCCAGAACAAAACCGCCCGCGCAGCAGCTAAGGTCTGGGCAAAACTGAAAGGCGTGGATAATGCCCGTTCTATTGAAAAAACCTGGAACTCCGGAGATTCAATTCATCCCGTTCGCGTAGAACGCCGTCCCTACCAGTTCCTATACAAAGATGATACTGGTTTCAACCTCATGGATACGACCACTTTCGAACAAATAACCATAGAGGAGTCGAAGATCGAACGCCCCGAACTTTATAAGGACGGTCAGGAATGCTTCATACTTGTGAATACTGAAACGGAGCTCCCCATGAGTGTCGAATTACCTCCGTCTGTAAATCTGCGTGTTACCTATTCAGAGCCTGGTTTAAAAGGGGATACCGCTACCAGAACTCTCAAACCTGCTACCGTAGAAACTGGTGCGACAGTGATGGTTCCCTTATTCGTAGATGTAGACGAACTCATCAAGGTAGACACCAAAACCGGCGCTTACGTAGAACGCGTTAAAGAATAAGTATAGCATATTAAACCCATCTTCCGGGATGGGTAATCTCTTAAACGAATCAGCAAACCAAACAATATGGAGTTTAAACAGATCCAGGAACTGATCAAGGCGATCAATAAGTCAAATATCTCTGAGCTATCCGTAGAACAGGGCGATTTCAAGATCACCATCAAACAATCACAGGATCAGGCGGCATCAGGTATGTCCATGCAACCCGCCATGATGCATGCGCCCATGCCTCAATACCATGCACCAGCACCTCCTGCACAGGCGGCACCTCAGCCGGCGGTACAACCCGCTGCTCCAGCCGCTCCGGCCGCAGCCGCTGAAACAGCAGGAAATACCATTACCATCAAATCTCCCATGATCGGCACCTTCTACAGGAGCCCATCTCCTGATAAACCCGCATACGTAAATGTGGGTGACGAAGTAAAACCAGGACAGGTTATCTGCATCATCGAAGCGATGAAGTTGTTCAATGAAATCGAATGTGAGGTTGCAGGACGCATCGTAAAGGTGCTGGCCGATGACGCTTCACCGGTCGAATACGACCAACCACTCTTCCTTGTAGAACCAGCTTAAAATACCTGTAAAGGCAGGCCTCAACACCCTGCCTTTTTATTTTTCATCCTAAATCAACAAGGTGTTCAAGAAAATCTTAATAGCTAACCGCGGTGAGATTGCTCTGCGGGTCATCCGCACCTGCCGTGAAATGGGTATCAAAACAGTAGCTGTCTATTCTACCGCAGATAAAGACAGCCTGCATGTCCGTTTTGCCGATGAAGCCGTTTGCATTGGTAAAGCTCAAAGCTCAGATTCCTACCTCAATATTCCACACATTATGGCCGCTGCAGAGATTACTAATGCAGACGCCATACATCCCGGATATGGGTTTCTGGCAGAAAACGCAGGTTTTTCAGAAATCTGCGCCAAATACAATATCAAATTTATTGGTCCGACACCGGAAATGATCACTCGTATGGGTGATAAAATGACCGCCAAGGAAACGATGATCGCAGCAGGTGTTCCCTGCATTCCCGGTTCTGAAGGTCTTCTTCAAAGCGTAGAAGAAGCTAAATCCCTCGCCAGAGACATCGGATATCCCGTTATCCTCAAGGCTACCGCTGGCGGTGGCGGTAAGGGAATGAGGGTGGTTTTCGAAGAGTCTGAACTGGAAAGGGCCTTCAATACCGCCCGGCAGGAAGCCGGTGCTGCATTTAAAAATGATGGTATCTATATGGAGAAGTTCGTCGAAGAACCGCGCCATATCGAGATTCAGATCGCAGGTGATCAGTTTGGAACTGTCTGCCACCTGAGCGAACGTGACTGCTCCATTCAACGCCGTCACCAGAAGCTGGTAGAAGAATCTCCTTCTCCTTTCATGACGCCTGAATTGCGCCAGCGTATGGGTGAGGCCGCCATCAAAGCTGCCTCTGCCATCAACTACGAAAGTGTGGGTACGGTAGAATTCCTGGTTGACAAACACCGGAACTTCTATTTCATGGAAATGAATACCCGTATCCAGGTCGAGCACGGTGTAACAGAAGAAGTGATCAACTACGATCTGATCAAGGAACAGATCAAAATCGCTGCGGGTGTTCCCATCAGCGGAAGAAACTATGAACCGGTCATGCATGCGATCGAGTGCCGGATCAATGCAGAAGATCCCTACAATGACTTCCGTCCAAGTCCGGGTCTGATCACGGTGTTACACACACCAGGCGGACATGGCGTAAGGGTGGATTCCCACATCTACGCCGGTTATACAATCCCTCCGTATTACGACTCTATGATCGCTAAGATCATCGCAGTCGCTCAAACCCGCGAAGAGGCGATCAACACCATGGAACGTGCATTGAGTGAATACGTGATCGAGGGTATCAAAACCACAATTCCGTTCCACCAGCAACTAATGAAGAATGAAGATTTCCGTAAAGGGAACTTTACCACTAAGTTTATTGAGACTTTCAAGCTCGTCTGATGAGCATTCAATATTCCGGGAACGCAGGCTCAGGTCTGCGTTCTTTTTTTTGCCCTGATTAAAATAAGAAACGGTCTGCTGCAACACCAGGAACGGTTACAGCTTCCTGAATATAGGCCTGATTTGTATCAATTCCTCTCCTCGACAAATCCTTAGATACCTGATGGGCCCGCAGATACTCATCAGGAGCAGGCACCAATAATTCCACTGGCATCTTTTCCGGATTCAACCATTCCGACCAGCTCTCCTCGGGTAAAACAAGCGGCATTCGCTTTTTGGTGTTATGGATCTGCTCCATCAAAGCATTGGCCGGTGTGGTCACTACAGAATATGTAGAAAAGACCTCCCCTGTCTCCCTGTCCGTCCAATGATTGTAAATACCTCCCATAGCAAAGGGTCGCCCGTTTTCCCGGTGAATAAACCAGGGTGTCTTGGTCTTTCCTTTCGCATCCATCCACTGCCATTCAAAAAATCCGCTTACAAATACCAGGCAGCGCTGCTTCTGAAAGTATGGCTTAAATGTACTCCCAGCCTTCTCACAGGTGGCGTTGAGCATTCTTCCTGCCCAGGATTTAGCATCTGTCCTGTGTTTGGCAAAAACAGGCACCATCCCCCACATAAAGGTTTGCACCCGGTGTGGCTCCCCGAGCGTCATCACTGGCATCTGCGGGTGATTGAACCCATTGGCATGCCAATAGAAATCATAGTCGTCGATGATCACGTCCATTTCCAGCGACTGCAAATAGTCCGCTAAATCGGCTTTCTGCGGCGAGGCTTTGTGGTAACACATAAAGAATACACGAATTTACAGACTTGACTGATTTTCCACTCATAATAAAGCGTGAAACCTGCCGCTGTTCTAAGACCAGAAAAGTATAAATTGTGCTAGAAAACATACAATATTTCATGGAAGATACAATGATAGAAGAGCTGGCAAAACAACTCCGCAGACCGGATGGCGACTTCGGGCGCCAGGTGGGTGAAAGGATGAATGAGGGCAACCGTTTTATGAATGAACAGGCCATCGTGGCACTCGGCCTGCAGGATGGCATGTCCGTTCTCGAAATCGGCATGGGTAATGGCTGGTTCATCCGGCAGATTCTTGCCGGCGCCCGCAATATCAGGTACACTGGGTGTGACTATTCAGATACAATGATCTCAGAAGCGGAAATCCGCAATCAGGACTTTGTCAGGCAGGGGGTAGTCACACTTCACAAGGCAGAAGCAAAACAGCTTCCCTTTGGCAGTAATAGCTTCGACAGGATCCTGACTGTTAACACGCTTTACTTCTGGGAGCAGCCCATTCACGAGCTGACAGAATTAAAGCGCGTTCTAAAGCCAGAGGGCCGTCTGATCATTGCTATCAGGCCGGAAAACTGCATGAAACACCTTCCAGTTACCGCTTTCGGATTCAGGCTTTATTCTACAGAAACCCTTCTGGCGCTCTTAAGGGAAGCCGGGTTTGATATTGTCGAAAGCACAGAACATCTGGAGCAATCACAGCAGTTTGGCGATAGCGAGATATCGATGGCCAGTGCTGTGATCATTGCCCAGCCTCACAGGGAAGCTAACTGATGCCTACCACCTTAGTAGGTTCCAGATTGGCATTTCTGATAGAAATGGCCCTTGCAACACCACCAGCCAGTTCCATAAATGCGTTTTTGGAAACAGGTTCATCGTCCACCGCGGCAGGTATTCCCTTATCTCCCCCCTCCCGGATGCTCTGAACAATAGGAACTTCTCCCAGGAAAGGCAGTTCAAATTGTTCAGCCATCTGGCGGGCACCACCTTTGCCGAAAATATAGTACTTGTTTTCCGGCAACTCCGCAGGAGTGAAGTAAGACATGTTCTCGACTATGCCCAGAATAGGTACATTGATCTGGGGTTGTTTCAACATCATAATTGCCTTCCTGGCATCCGCAGCCGCCACTGGTTGTGGTGTGGACACAATCACTGCGCCCGTCACCGGTACTGTCTGCACCAGTGTAAGGTGGAGATCACCCGTACCCGGCGGCATGTCGATTACCAGATAATCAAGCTCTTCCCAGTGAACGTCAGAGATGAATTGTTTGAATGCAGAACTGGCCTGAGGTCCTCTCCAGATGACCGCCTGTTTCTCATCGATCAGCAGCCCGATTGACATGGCTTTGATTCCGAACCGCTCGATGGGAACGATCTTTCCTTTTCCTTCAACCTCTGTCATCAAAGGTCGCTGATCACGGATGCCCAGCATTATGGGCACAGACGGACCATAAATATCCGCATCCAGCAGGCCCACTTTAGCACCCTCTGCAGCCAGTCCAAGCGCGAGGTTTACCGCCACCGTGCTCTTCCCTACACCCCCTTTACCCGACATCACAGCTATGATATTCTTGACGCCAGGAAGGAGGTCTTTATTGTCTTTTCTATTGGTCGTAGTTCTGGAGGTCAGATGAACCTTTACTTCGGCCTCCTTATCAACCAGCATATGAATAGCATTGATGCAGGCCTTCTCAATCATCTCCTTCAAAGGACAGGCAGGAGTGGTCAGAATTACGGAAAACGAAACCTGCTTCCCTTCAATGGCTATATCCTGAATCATGTTCAGTGTCACGAGGTCCTTACCGAGATCCGGCTCCTGTACATTGCTCAGTGCACTCAACACCGCTTCTTTAGTGATCATATTTCTTTGTTAAAACGCCTGAATAATCTGGCAAAATTAAGGGTATAGGCTCTTTCTTTGTGTCCTGGTTTTCATAGAGTAAGGAATATGATTTGATCGGCATCCCGTTATCGGGAATATGAAGTCCGGAATCCGTTAAATTTGAGGTGTATGAAGTTCAGGATTGGCTTTCTTGTTTTAATGTTCTGGCTCGCACTGGCTCCCGAAAAAGCTGGCGCACAGGTTGCGATAGAAAACGTTGTTCAGATCAATGGTGTGGTCATGACCGCCGACAGCCTTAGAGCCGTACCCGGAGCCATCGTGATCGTTAAGGGAAAGAACCGTGGCGTTGAGGCCAGTCCGCTGGGTGTCTTTTCGATAGTTGTCTACAAAGGCGATACACTACAATTTACAGCACTCGGTTTCAGGGGAAAGGAATATGTTGTGCCGACAAACGTTGAGGGACAGTACCTGAGCATGATCCAATTGATGGTACAGGATACATTTTACCTCCCGGAAACTATTGTACGGGCCACGCCCACCCGCAAAGAGTTTGATTATGCTTTCAAGCACTGGAAAATTCCAGATGATAAATACGAAATTGCCCGGAAGAATACCGATGCGTTAACGCTACGGGCCCTCGCCTATATGCTTCCCCGCGATGGCCGGGAGAGTCAGGCCTCCTACCAAAGCATGCAGGCACAGCAAGCCTACTATTATGGACAGCAACGTCCGATGAATGTTTTCAGTCCTCTTGCCTGGGCAGAGTTCTTCGAAGCCTGGAAGCGGGGTGACTTTAGAAGAAAATACAATAACTAGTCCCGGTACTCCCTATAACCTCCCTGGGCACTCCCTATACATTCCCTATCTACTCCCTATTTTCTTTATGAATCGTTTAAGAACCGTTTATCAACCAACCTCTACCCCTATGAGGGAATGGTAGGCCAGTGTCCGAAGAAGTTGTCCGGACAAAAATGGTGTGCAAGCAAAGAAAAAGCGGGACTAATGCCCCGCCTTTAAACATCTCTTAATTAAATATCAGATTAGATCCTTGTAATCCACCCGTGGGTATCTTCTTTCCGGCCATAACGAATTTCAGCCAGCTCCTTTTTCAGGAAGTTTGAAATCTTAGCCTCAGCCGGATTCGGCAACTGGATCTCCATATCGTGGTAAGTAAGGTCGGCAATGGAAGCTATGGAAGCAGCCGTACCCGTACCAAAAGCCTCCAATAACTGACCTTTCTTATGAGCATCCACTATCTCGTCAATGCTCAGCTTACGTTCTTCCACCTTGATGCCCTGCTCCTGTAAGAGTGTGATGACACTTGCGCGACTAACACCTTCGAGTATCGTATCATTCAACTCAGGTGTTACTACCGTATCTCCGATCACGAAGAATACGTTCATAGTTCCGATCTCCTGAACATATTTATGCTCGAAACCATCAGTCCAAAGTATCTGATCATATCCACGCTGGCGGATTTTCATTACCGGATACATGGTCGCTCCATAGTTTCCTGCAGCTTTGGTGAAACCAATACCACCAGGAAACGCCCTTACAAACTGGTCCTGCACAAGAATACGCACCGGCTTTGCATAGTAAGGACCTGCGGGACTGGTAATGATCATGAAACTGAACTTCTCAGCAGGCTTTACACCGATAAACTCATCTGTTGCAACCATGAAAGGACGGATGTAGAGCGAAGTACCTTCTGCACCCGGAACCCAATCCCTGTCCAGATCTACCAATGCTTTGATACCATCAACAAACAGTTCCTCTGGAACATAGGGAAGTGCCATACGCTCCGCAGAGCGGTTGAACCGCTTCCAATTGTCCTGCGGACGGAAAATGATGGGATTACCTTCGGGATCTTTATACGCTTTAACTCCTTCGAAAATCGCCTGGCCATAGTGAAAGAAGGTTGTAGCCGGGCTCAGACTCAGATTGCCATAAGGAACGATTTCTGGTTGTTTCCACTCGCCATTTTCATAATGGCAAATCAGCATATGGTCTGAGTACAGCTTTCCAAATTGAATATTCTTCTCATCAAGTTGGTTGATCCTGCTTTTTTCGACTTTTTTTACCCTGATATCTAAAGTGGAAACACTCATGCTTTACTGTATTGGTTAGAACAATTATTTTCGCAAAGAAACGAAAACTTTCCCGAACGCCCTGAAACGCAGAACCGTAAAGCAACGAGCTCAACTATGGATCAACTTCCTGATATCATTAATACAGACCTGATTAGCAAGGAATCTGACCGCCTCTGGCAGGATACCAGCCACCTCCTCAAAGATTTAAATCCAAGAAAGGTCGTGGTACTGTCTGGTCCGTTCAAAAACGAAGATGAGGAGTCTGCCCTACTCACTAAAATGCTTGCAGCCTGTAAATTAACTCCCGGGGAGTATCATCTGATCCTGCTGCAAGAGGACGATCTTCTGGCCTGGCCCCTGATCCGGGAGGCTACACAGCCATCCCAGGTGATCCTATTGGGTGTAGAGCCGTCCCAATTGGGGATGGCCGTTCAGTTCATGCCTCACCAGGTAAGCCGTTTCGATGAAAGAAGCTGGATTCCTTCAGCCTCCCTTAGCACACTCATCGAACAGCCAGCCCTTAAGAACCATCTCTGGAACTACGGGTTAAAACCTGTCTTTATTGACAAAGTTTACGGCTGATCGTGAAGACTCCCCAGGACATACTCCGGGAATACTGGGGTCATGAAACCTTCCGTCCCTTACAGGCAGAGGTCATCAATTCCATCCTTAGCGGAAACGACACCATTGCGCTGCTACCCACCGGCGGTGGAAAATCCGTTTGCTTTCAGATTCCCGCACTGATGCTCGGGGGATGCTGCCTTGTCATCTCCCCCCTCGTCGCCCTGATGGAAGACCAGGTAAGACAGTTGAAGGGAATGGAAATAACGGCAGCGTATCTACATTCCGGTCTCAGCAGACAGCAATCGGTTGAGATCCTCCAACAGGTTGCAGAAGGTAGGTGCCGGTTCCTTTATATATCCCCGGAACGCTTAAGGAATCGACTGTTCATCGAGTTTCTGGAAGAATTCCCGCTCAGTCTAATTGCAATAGATGAAGCGCACTGCATTTCGCAATGGGGGCACGACTTCCGGCCAGACTATCTGCAGATTGCAACGCTAAGGGAAATCTTCCCACGCGTTCCGATGATTGCTGTAACAGCCACTGCCACCTCCGAGGTCCTGCAGGATATTACGCTTCAATTGCACCTTCGAAACCCCCAGACGTTTCGCCGGGGATTTAGCAGGCCGAACATCTTCTATTCTTTTCTCTACACGGACAACAAGCATGGGGCCCTGCTGGAAACAATCCGTCGAACCTCAGGCTCAACGATTATATATTGCAGAAGCCGAAAACTGACGGAAGAGATCAGCAGATACCTTATGGGTGAACAGGTCAAAGCCGTTCACTACCATGCAGGCATGTCGCGTCAGGACCGGTTGAAGGCGTCCTACGACTGGTTGCATAACAGATCGACCATCATGGTAGCCACTACGGCCTTTGGTATGGGGATCGACAAGCCGGATGTTCGTCTGGTCATACATTTCGATATGCCGGAACATATCGAAGCCTGGTATCAGGAGACCGGCAGAGCCGGGAGGGACGGAGCAGCATCGGAAGCGCTCTCATTATATAATGCTTCCGATTTCAAGCGTCAGCAGGATCTGTTGGAACTGCGCTTCCCTGATGAATCCTTCCTGCGACAGGTCTACCAGTCTGTCTGTGAATTCCTGCAGATCCCCGCAGGTTGTGAACCCGATCAGGAATATCCTTTCGACCTCTCACTGTTCTGCGAGCGGTTTCATTATAAAACTGCAGCAGCCTCTTATGCCATTCGACTGCTGGAACAGGAAGGTCTCTGGACTTTTTCCGAATCTGTATTCAGACCAGCTACTGCGCAATTCCTTGTAGATCGTCGGGACCTGGATGAGCTGGGTCGGCATCACCCTGACCTCCACTATGTCTGTACAGCAATTTTGAGAACCTACGGCTCTGTCTATAATTTCCCAACTGTAATAAGTACAGCAAGAATTGCCCGGTCCATCGGAATTGAACAAGGCGAGGCACATATTATCCTGCAACGATTAAACTCCCTCGGAATCCTCGACTACCGTTCAACTGCGGAAGACGCATGGCTACATTTCCATCATTACAGGGTCAGAAAAGACCATCTCCTGATCAACACGGAAAGGATCCGAAAAAGAAAAAGCATTCAGGAGGAAAAGCTTCAGGACATTAACGCGCTGTTTAACACTCATACCTGTAGAGAGTTGCTGCTGCTCCGCTATTTCGGAGAAAACGCCACTGCCCCCTGCGGACACTGCGATAACTGCAGAAAACAACAAAAAACATCTTTACCTGAGGGTTTGAAAAAACAGCTCCTGTTAAGACTGAAAGATCCAACCGCACTTGAAGATCTGGCAGGGCCCAAAAACGGTGATCGGAATCAGGTAGTAAATATTCTCAGGGCTTTGCTCGAAGAAGGACTGATAGTACGGCGTCAGGATGGAAAATTCCTCCGACGGTGATACAACCGCATGTATCAAAAATCCTTCTGCAAGCATTTGGATCGGTCAAATGTCATATTTCCTGCTGAAGATGGGAAAAACAAAATAATTTCTTTTCTTTGTCGCTTCAAAAATTTAACAAATGAAGAAACTTTACGCAATCCTTGCAGGTGCCCTTTTGGTTGGCACTACGGCTTCTGCTCAGCGCCTTATCGACCTTAGCGCTACTTTGAATTCACCGGCAACAGGAAGCACAGTTGCAAACGGTGCAAACATTGCCATTGATGCCGTTATTCAAAACGTATCTGCTAACACCCTTCTGCCTACAGACACAATCCTTTACCAGTTTTTCATTGGATCAAATCCTGTGAGCAATGTTTACTTCAGAACGGGTGTAACACTTCAGCAAGGAGATACAATGAGAATAGTTATGAATCCGACTTTAACTTTCGGAACTCAGACTAATGGCCAGAACAATTTCTGTATCGCTGTTCAGCCTTTCAACTCAAGTGCAGACTCTGTTGCTGATAATGTAGCTGCTAATAATGCTAGTTGCAACCAGCTCACTTTCGTTGGTGGAGTTTCAGTTGAAACTGTTGAGTTAAGCAACAAGCAAAATCATGTATTGAATGTATTCCCAGTGCCTGCTACAAATCAGGCTAATTTCGAGCTGATGTTGAATGAAAACAGCAATGTCAATGTACGTATCATGGATATCACTGGTCGTACCGTTGCTACAGAAAGCAAGGGAAGCTTTTCAAAAGGAAAACACACGATTTCAGTAAACACCATGAACCTGCCACAGGGAATCTACATGTATCAGGTGATCATGAACGAAGAAACTGCAACAGGTAAACTGACTATCGCTAAATAGTCAAAGTTGAAATAAAAAAAAGGCTGGCGATTCGCCAGCCTTTTTTTTTATCCTGCTACGGCATCTTTTTCTTCACGGCCCCAATGACGATGCTGCTTCATCGCCTCGGTAAATCCTTCTATACATTCGCCAGCCCGGGCCGCATCGCGTACGGTGATTACACCGGTGTCTGACACCACTCCCTGTGAAGGATCAGTAGCCAGGTTAACCCCTTTGATATCTGACCCCTGAATCAGCTCAATAGCCTCCCCAACCGCTGCAATGGTCTTACCGTGCTTAAAGGTTTCGTTGATAAATTGTTTCACCTTGCCCTGATGCATCATCGCTTCGACAGAGCCTTTCCCGCCAGGCAGGAAAATAGCATCATACATGACGGATCCGGTTGTGACATGGCTTTTGTCAACGTCCATTTCCCTGCCATCGCTGCTTTTTACGCTACCAAGGAACATGGACACTATTTTCGCCTTCGCTCCTTTTGACTCCAGGGTATCCTTCAGACTTTGAACCTGGTCATAGTCGAATCCATTATCTACCAGTATTGCCACCCTCCGTGAGCGAATAGAATCCGGCTTCGGCCTCCGTTCCAGGCTCAATGCCGGAGAATCGTTTACATTCTTTCCGCTCTTCACCATTCCGGCAACCTTTTCCTTTGCTGCATCCATCGTATCCTTAATCTTGCTTACTGCTTCGCCTGATGGGGCTTCCACCCCGATTCCCTTCGCGGTACGAACTGCCAGCTCATGGCTGATATTGTTCAGTATGTCATTAACCATCCGCTCACGTACCGCCTTAGACGCCACTTTCCCTAATTCGAAATGAAGGGCTTCGACGATATGCTGCTGCTCCACTTTCGACATGCTGTTCCAGAATAGTGTGGCCTGACTGAAATGATCTTTAAAGCTTTCACTGCGTTTACGTACTTTATGTCCTTCGATCTTCTCCCCGTAGTGAACATAGGCCTCTCCCTCTGGCGCCATCCTCGGATGACCATCCCCCAGAGAATTCGGAAAATAGTTTGCCTTCCCTTTATTGATCGTCTGACGCATAAACCCTGCACCATGTAAATTATGAACCGGGCAGACAGGTTTGTTGATCGGCAACTCAGCAAAGTTCGCGCTGTTAAACCTGTTTAACTGGGTATCGAGATAGGAAAACAATCTTCCCTGTAACAGCGGATCATTGGTCACATCGATACCAGGGACCAGGTTACCAGGATGGAAAGCCACCTGCTCCGTCTCAGCGAAGAAGTTATCAGGATTCCTGTTCAGGACCATCTTACCAATCGGTTTAAGGGGGATCAATTCTTCAGGGATGATCTTTGTTGGATCCAACAGATCAAATGCAAACTGGTGCTCATCTTCTTCCTCCACAATCTGCACCGCCAGTTCAAACTCTGGATAATCACCCATTTCAATAGCCTCCCAGAGATCCCTCCTCAACCAATCAGGATCCAATCCTGCCATCTTCTGCGCTTCATCCCAAACCATAGAATGTGTTCCCAGAACGGGCCGCCAGTGCAGCTTTACAAAGCGCCCTTTGCCTTCAGCATTGACCCATCGGAAGGTGTGAACACCAAAGCCCTCCATCATACGAAAGCTGCGGGGTATTGCCCGATCTGACAGAACCCACATGATCATATGGGCCGTCTCCGGCACCAGGGAAACAAAATCCCAAAAGGTGTCATGAGCAGCAGAAGCCTGCGGCATTTCATGGTCAGGTTCAGGTTTAATAGAATGCACAACATCCGGAAACTTCATCGCATCCTGAATAAAGAATGGAGCCATATTATTACCTACCAGATCATAGTTCCCTTCTTCCGTATAAAACTTCGTGGCAAAACCCCGCACATCCCTGACGGTATCTGCTGATCCGCGGGATCCTACAACGGTCGAAAACCTTACAAATACTGGCGTCCTGACAGAAGGATCAGATAGGAATCTGGCTTTGGTGTATGCCTCCATCGATTCATACGGCTGAAAATAACCATGAGCACCTGCACCTCTCGCATGAACAACCCTTTCGGGGATCGATTCATGATCAAAATGCGTCATACGCTCTCTGAATAGAAAATCCTCCATGATAGTAGGTCCCCGCTCCCATGCAAGGAGTGAATTATCTACATCATGCACTTTGACTCCCTGATCGGTGGTCATGTACTGTTCTTTGGGATCTTCGCGGTACTGATCCAATTGCTGATTTTTGGTTTCCTCGTTGATAGAAGAGGGGGACCCGTTCTTCGGACGGTTCTTTTGGTTAGACGACATAATCGGTGATTTAGACCCCAAGCCCAAAAAAATCGTATACGGCTAGCAATGGAAAGTGGCGTTACCTTCTAAATCAACTCTACCTGAATTGCGGTGGTTGCGGTGGGGAACAGGCTATTGCCTGGTTTGCAGTCCTTTACCATTAAAATGAAATAAAACAGCGTCAGAACTTATTGATCCTGACGCTGTATAAGGTCCTTACCGAAGCGTGAAGAACCTGGGAAAATATTTTCCCATTATCTTTTCCCGAACGGCGCACCCATACCCATTCCCATACCAGGCATCATACCTTTCATCTTGCCCATCTGCCCCATCATCTGCCGCATCTGCTCAAATTGCTTCATAAAAGCGTTCACTTCAGAGATATCCTTTCCACAACCTTTGGCAATACGCCTCCTGCGGTTGGCGTCAATTACATCCGGGTTCTGACGCTCATGCGGGGTCATCGAGTTGATAATCGACTCAATGCCCTTGAAGGCATCATCAGAAATATCGATATCCTTTATAGCCTTTCCTACTCCAGGAATCATTGCTAACAGGTCCTTGATGTTACCCATTTTCTTGATCTGCTGCAACTGATCTTTAAAATCTTCAAAATCAAATTTATTCTGACGGATCTTCTTTTCAAGTTTCTTCGCCTGTACCTCGTCAAACTGAGCCTGCGCACGTTCCACAAGCGTAGTGATATCACCCATTCCCAGGATACGCTGTGCCATACGCTCAGGGTGGAAAACATCGAGGGTATCCAGTTTTTCACCCATGCTCACAAACTTGACCGGTTTGTTCACTACATAGGTAATCGACAAGGCAGCACCACCTCTTGTATCGCCATCCAGCTTGGTAAGCACTACTCCTGTGAAATCCAGTCGCTCATTGAAGGCTTTAGCGGTATTCACTGCATCCTGACCGGTCATGGAATCCACGACAAAAAGGATTTCACCAGGGTTGACAGCCGCTTTTATATTGGCAACCTCGGTCATCATCACTTCATCGACAGCAAGACGGCCTGCAGTATCAATAATGACTACTTTATGTCCGTTCTGCTTCGCATGAACAATGGCATTGTTGGCAATATCAACCGCATTCTTGTTCTCTGGCTCGCTATAAACCGGCACCTTGACCTGCTCTCCCAGTACCTTTAGCTGATCTATCGCCGCGGGACGGTAGATATCGCCTGCCACCAGCAGCGGATTGAGGTTCTTTTTGGTCTTCAGAAAATTTGCCAGCTTGCCGGAGAAGGTGGTCTTACCACTACCCTGAAGTCCCGCTATCAGAATGACGGTAGGGCGTGCGCTCAGATCGATTTCCTTGGTGGTTCCACCCATCAGTTCCGTCAGCTCATCCTTCACGATCTTTACCATCAGCTGGCCGGGAGAAACCGCAGTAAGAACCTTTTCACCCATCGCCTTTTCCTTCACCTTATCGGTAAACTCCTTCGCGATCTTATAGTTCACGTCGGCATCCACAAGGGCCCTGCGGATCTCCTTGATGGTAGAGGCAACATTGATCTCATTGATCCTTCCTTCACCTTTCAGTTGCTTAAACGCGGAATCGAGCCGCTCACTCAGATTATCGAACATAGTCTATTTCTTTCCTGACCTGCGCCTGCAGGGGGTGCAAATTTAATAAATTCGAACTACCTGACACCTCTGGTTTCAGTTGATCTCAACCGTGTTTCCGATAGCGTCTTACCTTTGGCAATCCTATGAGAGTACTATTGCTTTCCTTCGTTCTGTTTATCACCTGCAAAACTGCTTTTTCCCAGGAATGGAGGACGTATGAGTTCAGGAACGGGGACCTGTTGTTTCAGGACCTGGATTGTGGTCCTTTGTGCGATGCGATCGAAAAAGTAACGCCGGATTACCAAGGCAGGAGATTTTCCCATGTCGGGATCGTTTACAAGACAGATCAGGCATGTTATGTGATCGAAGCAGTAGGTGCAGGGGTCAAACGAACCCCAGTTGACTCCTTTATTTTGCGTCAGACAGATGGTTCCGGCGCTCCTAAAGTGGGTGTAGGCCGTCTTGTACCAGATAGGCGTCATCTGATCGACTCCGCCCTGAGCTTTTGCCTGAGGCAGATCGGCAAGCCTTACGATCAGTATTTTCTCTATGAGCCTGATTCCTACTATTGCTCCGAACTTATTTATGATGCCTTGATGGCTGCCAATAACGGTATCCCCGTCTTTCAGCTCTCGCCAATGACGTTTAAAGATCCGGAAACCCAGAACTACTTTCCTGCGTGGGAGCAATACTACAGCCGACTGGACGAGGAGATTCCCGAGGGACAACCTGGATGTAATCCTGGTTCCATTGCCAATGAGCCAGCGGTAGAGATTCTAAACTTTTTTTACTGAACAGCTCCTTACCGTTTCTATAACAGTATTTGTTAAAACCATTTGAAAATGAACTGTTTCCGGTATGATCTGGAACAGTTTTGCCTGTCTCTTTGTCGAAGATCATTGATCTGATTGATGATGGTCATGAATGATAGTAATTGATAACGCTAGATTGGACAAAGATTATGAAGCAACTATTTCTATTAGTTTTTTTACTGGTTGGTCTTAATGCACGCGGACAGGGATATGTCGATCAGGATGCAGTGGAAACGCTGCTCAACAGCCAGACAGGAGATATAAGTAATGTGCAGAAAGTAAACTGGAAAGTTTACGAATACAAGGAATATCATGAAAATGACGGTAAGGGTATCTGGTCAGAAATGCTTGAACATCTGGATGCACTTCCGGGAGAACGTTTGGACAAAAGAAGGTACGTAGTGGAACTGGCCAGCAGAGTCACCGGTGATAAGATGCGAAAAGGGATGAAGCTCTTCGTACCTGAAACATTCCCTGAGGACTACAGGGCATATTCACCCTATCCCTTCGAATATGCAGAAGCGCGTGAGCTTCCCAAGCTATTTATCATTGATAAATACACGCAGACCTTTGGCGCCTATGAATACGGCAGACTGGTAAGGTGGGGTCTGGTATCCAGTGGATCGACTAATGGAAAAACCCCTCCAGGTAAGTACAGCTTTACCTGGAAATCTGAATTCCGGCTTTCTTCGGCAGCACCTCCCGGCGAGGTTTGGGAGATGCCCTATATGTTCAACTTCGAGCCCAAAGTAGGTTTACACGTTCACCAGTACTCGCTGCCTATCTCGCAACCTGTTTCTCACGGTTGTGTACGGGTTGCTATGGCGGACGCCGTATGGAACTATAACTGGGCTGACGGTTGGGGGCCAGACAGGAAAAAGAAAGGAACACCTGTATGGGTGATCAACAATAACCCCACAGGCAGAGCTGCACACTGGAAGGTGGATGCCGATGGAAAAGTTACCTCCCTTGTAAAACTCCCCGGAAGGGTGACTGAACAATTGGTCAACAAATAATAAATCCAGAAAATGAAAAGTACTCACATCGGATAGCTTGAGTACCATAGCAGGGGCTTTGGCCCCTGTTATTTTTTACCCAGTTCGATGACCTCGCAATTCTTCATCTGAGCACCTTCTATATCGAACCTGATCAATGTACGCTGCTTATGCCAGCCCTGCCTGCCGGCGGCACCCGGGTTCATGTGCAGGCAATTCAATGTCTCATCGTATTGGATCTTCAGAATATGAGAATGTCCTGAAATGAATAGATGGGGCATTTTTTCCTTGAATGCCTTCTTTGCATCCGGCTTATAATTCCCGGGATAACCTCCTATATGAATCATGAGAACCTCGGTTTCCTCAATCCTGAATCTGGCGATTTCCGGAAACTGCGCCCTGATCTCCGGGCTGTCTATATTCCCCCACACCCCGCGCAGCGGTTTGAACTTTCGCAACTGATCTACTACCTCCCTACTGCCAAAATCACCGGCATGCCACACTTCATCACAGGTATCAAAATACTGAAAGACCTGTGGGTCCAGCCAGCCATGTGTATCAGAAATCAATCCAATTCTAGTCATACCATCTCCTGTCAAGACTGCGAAGTTTTGTAAATTCACTGAATAAATCTGAATCCATGTTACCAAAACCTGTGACCATTGAATTCGAGGAATTTGTTATTACAACAGACAAGGCGTCGATTCAGGTTGAGCGGGTTCATCAATGGCTTTCACAGGAATCGTACTGGTCAAAGAACATACCGTTAAGTGTTGTGCAGGATTCCGTGGAGCATTCGTTTTGCATGGGCGCATTTTACAAGGGACAACAAATCGCCTATGCCCGCTGTATCACTGATTATACCACTTTCGCCTATGTTGCAGATGTTTATGTTGAAGAAGCATATCGGGGTCGCGGATTGTCAAAAAAAATGATGGATCTGTTGATGGAGCAGGACTGGATGCAGCGGCTCAGGAGGATTATGCTCGCTACTCTTGATGCACATGAGCTATATAAAAAATATGGGTTCGTTACGCCAGCCTTCCCGGAACGTTTTATGGAAATCAGCAGACCGGGAATTTATGGGGATACCGGCAATGTCTGCAACTAAATGAAAAAGTATATGAACGAAACTAATTATTTACAGAGCGCCAAACGACAATTCCTTT
Source organism: Bacteroidota bacterium (assembly GCA_023409975.1). Taxonomy (GTDB): domain Bacteria; phylum Bacteroidota; class Bacteroidia; order Chitinophagales; family Chitinophagaceae; genus JAFIGV01. The sequence continues at coordinate 26,438 of JAEYQO010000020.1, forward strand.
ATTACAAATCACTCGGTGACAAAGCCATGGAGCAGCTGAGTGACCAGGAACTATTCTGGCAGCCCAATCAGGAAAGCAATAGTATAGCTACAATAGTGAAGCACCTGTGGGGCAACATGCTAAGCAGATGGACCAACTTCCTGACTGAGGATGGTGAAAAACCCTGGCGGAACAGAGATGCCGAATTTGAGAATGACATTCAATCAGGAACAGACTTGCTTCGGCGCTGGGAAGAAGGCTGGAATTGTCTGTTTGGTGCGCTTGAGGGAATGACCGAAGCCGACCTCCAGCGCCTCATCTATATCAGAAATGAAGGTCATACTGCTCTGGAGGCTATCAACAGACAACTGGCGCATTACCCTTACCACATCGGGCAGATGGTATATGTTGCAAAAATGCTGAAGAATGACGCCTGGAAAAGCCTGTCGATTCCGAGAAATCAATCGAAGGCATACAACACCGAAAAGTTCAGTCAGGAGAAGGCGCAGCGGCATTTTACAGATGAATGGTTGAAAACCAGCTAAGAACGTTCATTTGTTATTAAGTTGTTATTGCCCGGGAGCATGCTCCGGGCAATTTAATTTTGCTATTAAATAATATAAGCAATACATGAGACAATTTCTGGCCTGCGCATTGATGTTCACCAGCCTTTCCACACAGGCACAGGAAACGGTAGACGGCAGCTTCATCAATCAATTTCAATACAGATCCATGGCTGAATGGCAGCCTGGAATGCAATTCATGGTAGAACCGCCTAGTATCCATAACCTGAGCATCGAAATAGACCTGGTACCCTACCAGTCAAAGAACCTGACCACACTCCGGCTCATGCAAAGTGATTACCAGGGAAAACTTTTCCTGTTTACCGGAACAGAGATCCGGAAGATCGAACGGTGTGTTGAAGACGATTGCAATCGAACGTTTCTGATTTTCGAAAGTGATGGTAAGAAGTACGAATACTCCTCCTTCTTTTCAATGGGTGCGATCAAAGAGTTTTCTGAGGCCTCAGTGTCGGGACTGGTGTATTATGACGAAATTGAAAAATGCAGAGAGATGCTGGTCGGGAAAAAGATCTGGGTTCTGGATGCGCCGTGGCGGTCAGATGATATGGACAAGGCAAAACCAATGGGTAAATACCTCCCGGTCACTGTTACCAGTGTGGGTATCGGAACTCAGGACGGACCTGTTAAGATCCGTTTTAAGGCAGAGGGCTACGAGGGAGAGTACTTCGTCAACGCCCGGATCAGCGGTATCAATAAGGCTACCGGAGAGTTCGGAACAGAGTTCGCTAAAGCCTTCTCATTTGAAGATCCGAAAACTGAGTTCACTGAGATCAATTACACGTACTGGCACCAGATACAACACCGCAAAGTGGCCAATGGTATGGGCAAAAAGGAATGCGCACTATCCTGGGGTAAACCAGATAAGATATCATCTTCCAGAACCAACGACGAGGAAATTGAAACCTGGAGCTATGGCCTGTCCAGATCAGTAACTTTCCGGAATGGTACGGTCGAGTCCTTTGTTGACTAAGACATGTTAAAGATGGATTTCAAGCCCTGGTGTCTACCGGGGCTTTTCCATTGATAACCTGATCGAGGACACAAAAAAGCCGGCTCGCGGGAGCCGGCTAAGCATGCAGGGTTCAGGTTTAAAATCTGTAAGTGAAGCCCAGACTCACGCCTGTTCCTCTTGTGTATTTTTGAAAGACGCGGTCAGCATCACTGTCAAAGGCGTTCTTATCATCGTAGTTCATATAGAAGATATAAGGTTGGTTCAGCAGGTCAGAAACGGTTAGTTTCACTTCAGCTTTATTTTTCATCAACTGTTTGCTGAGTTGCAGATCGATGACACTTCTGCCCTTCTCCCAGATCGTTGGGATATCATCCTTACCCACGATGAACACACGCTCCCCTACCCTGTTGAATAGCGCACTGAATCCGATTCCTGTCTTCACTTCATTATAAAGTACAGAGAAGTTCATCAGATAGGGTGATTGTCCCTGCAAAGGACGGTCGGTTTTGACACCGAATGCAGACAGATCCACGGTTGATTTGATATAGGTAAAATTAGCTCCTACGATCAGCCGTTCCAGCCATTCCTGATCTGCTATAAAGCTCAGGTTTTTCCTAACCTCCAGTTCAGCTCCATAGGAAACTGCAGAAGGCGCATTCTGATATCCGAAGATCAGCAGATCAAAATTGCTCTGATCATCCATCCGGCTCTCGATCGGATCTTTGAAATGCTTGAAGAAGGCACCTACAGTGATGGCTTCACCCGGAGCGGGATAATACTCATACCTCAGATCGAGATTAGATATCTGCGCCCTTACCAGATCCGGATTTCCGATCAGGGTCCAGTTGTTTTGGAAATCGATAAACTGGAACGGAGCAAGTTCACGGAACTCCGGACGATTTACAGTCCGGGAACCACTGAGTCTGAGCTTTGTTTCTTCAGAGAAATTATAGGAAAGATTGAAGGAAGGCAGGATGTCATTAAATACGTCCGTCTTATCGATGAGCTGACCCGACCTGGTATAGGAATAGAGATTCTGCGTATAGCTCTCCATCCTTGCTCCCCAGGATAGTCTGAAACGATCCCCAAAATGATGATCCAGCAATACATATCCGGCATTCATCATCGAGCTGGCTTCATAAGCATCATCTGCGCTGGTCAGCTCCTGCAAGTGGTAGCCATCCGCGGTGACATTAGCCGCATCAAAAATTCTGTCTACGGGCTGGTGTTTAACAGAGCTCAGATTGTTCCAGAGCTCATACTGGAATGTCCGCGCAGAGAACACTCTATCCTTCATCAGACCGAGATAGCCCAGTTTCACCGTCTGCTTCTGATCGAATAGCTGGAACGGAATGGACAGGTTCAGATTCCCACCGTAACTCCGGTCATTCAGGTTGGTAAAGAACCTTCGGCTATTACGGTCAATGAGCTCAAACGAAACCTCATTTTCCGGCACGACCTCGTAACCGACAACCGAGCCGTTTCTGCCGTAATAAGCGGTGCGCAGGTCCAACTGGCGGGCCAGCATGCTGGCGTAGTTCAGGTTCCAGGTGAGCTTGACATTCCGTGAACCTATTGCATGATCACCCTCGAGTTGACTGCTGAAAATCCTGCGATTGTCAGGTATTGATGAATAGAGTCTGAAATTTTGCTGCGAGCTCAGAGAAGATCCTTCCCGCTGGTAGTAGGTCAGGTCGTTAATCGTGTTGAAGAGATTGCGCAACGTGATCTTTGTGCGGCCAGCTACATAACCAATATTGGCAAGAGCGGCCAGCGATGAGCTGGTTTTATAGGAAGTTTCTGCGCTTCCAGAGTTAAAATTGCCCTGAGCATCCCATGTGTTTCTTTCCAGTCCTGGAGTGATCTGATATCCATTCCGGTATACCAGCCCTACTACTGCACCCAGTCTTCCAGTACCCAGTGTGGTGCTCCGCCCGGTAGCAAATTGCAGACTTGCGTCAGGGGCAGCCTGACTTGTGACTTCCTGATACTTATTGCCCAGAGCGCGCGTAGCTGCAGCCTTCTGGCCTGGGGTAAAGTACTTATACTCTGTCGTGGACAGGAAATCAGCCGGAAGACCTTCCCCACTTCCCGTGAATCCAAGGTAGTTGGCTGAAAGCTGTTCATTGGAAATAAACCTTCTGAAAGTTGTTTGGGTGTTGTAGCCGAGGGATACACCTACATCCGTGAAATTACTTTCGGGAACATCCTTTGTCAGTACCTGGACAATTCCTCCCGCGAAATCACCCGGCAGGTCAGCAGATGCAGTCTTATTGATTATGATATTGTCGATCAGGTTGGAAGGAATAACATCGTATGAGAACGCCTTTTTATCAGGTTCAGTACCTGCCATCTGAGCGCCATTGATCATGGACGCGTTGTAACGTTCGTTCAAACCCCGGATGATCACATATTTGCCATTTTGCAAGCTTGTGCCGCTCACCCTTTTTAATACCTCACCGGTATTCCGGTCGGGAGACCTTTTAATCAGATCTGCAGATATACCGCTGGAAACAGCAAAATTATTCTTCTGCATGACGTAGAGTGCAGAGATATTCTCCTTCTTCAGAGAAGACCGAACAACCACTTCCTGAAGCTGAGTGGAAGATGCTTCGCTGAGCAGGATGTTCACCTGGGCCGGGGTTCCGTCATTAACCGCTACGCCTTCAACTTCCTTGGTTTGGTAGCCCATGTAGTTAACAATAACCGTATAAGTTCCGGGGGTGATCGTGATTGTAAAGTGGCCATCCACATCCGTGGCTGTACCGATGCTCATGTCTTTGACAGCAACGATGGCACCGATCAGGGGTTCACCGGTTTTTTCATCCGCGATTGTTCCGGTAAGCGTTCCGGCTCCTGCTGTTCTGATCAACAGCAGAAGACAAATAAGAGTAGTGAGAATCCGCATGCTTTGAGATTTTTTGCAAAACTCCCCTTCTGTTATTATGCCTGGTTTATGGAAACGTTACGGACAGATGAAAAGAATGTTACGGAAAAGTTACCACCAAGAATTAAACGGACGATCGGTAAACATCCGGCACTTATCTAATTCCTGCTACCTTTGGGAGGCAGAAGACTGTAAAACAGTAATTCATGTTACGCCTGAGCGTCGTCATTATCACTTTAAACGAAGAGAAAAACCTGTCCCGCTGCCTGGATTCCGTCAAAGACATCTGCGATGAGATCGTGATTGTAGATAGCGGCTCCGAGGATCGAACCCAGGAGATTGCTGAAAGTTATGGTGCCAGAGTTGTCGTGCAACCATTTTTAGGATATGTGGAGCAGAAGAACTTCGCAACGCAGCAGGCCGTAAATGATTGGGTGCTGAACCTTGACGCTGACGAAGTGCTCAGCGAAACACTGAGACAGGATATCCGGTCAGTGATCATCAACCCGCAACATGACGCATATTCGCTTTCGCGTCTGACAAACTACTGTGGTAGCTGGATACGGCACTGTGGCTGGTATCCTGACAGGAAGATCAGACTGTATAACAGGACCAGGGGCACCTGGCTCGGGGAGCAGATACATGAGTACTGGTCATTAACCGGACCGGGGACGACAGGACATCTGAAAGGAGACCTGCTCCATTACAGCTATCATACCATTTCGGATCATCTGAAGCAAATCGAAAAGTTTTCTGAGATCCTATCACGGCGGGCAGTATCTGCCGGTAAAACTGCTTCCATCTTCAAGGTCTGGTTTTCTCCGAAGTGGAAATTCTTCACTGACTATTTTATTAAGCTGGGAATTGTCGATGGGTACGCAGGTTACCTTGTATGCAGGCTATCTGCGTTTGCTACCTTTGTTAAATACAGCAAAATCCGTCAGTATTCACAGCTAAAAAAGGCTAATAAACCATTTTGAAATCACCAGGCAATATCCTCATCAGCAGAACCGACAGTATCGGGGATGTTATCCTTACACTACCTGTAGCAAAAAAACTGAGACAACGATTCCCTGAATCCCGTATCGGGTTTCTGGGCAAAGAATATACACGGGCAGTAATAGAAGCATGTTCTTATATAGATCAATTTATTGAGGTCAATGATTTTCTCAGTGATACCCATCAGGACCTGATAGATGGCTACGACACAATCCTCCATGTCTTTCCGGTAGCCGAGTTGGCCAGGCGGGCGAGAGAGCTCGATATTCCTTTGAGAGTGGGTACTACCAACAGACTTTTTCACTGGGGAAACTGTAATAAGATGATCAGGCTGAGTAGGAAAAATTCCGGGCTTCACGAGGCACAGTTGAACCTGAAACTACTGGCTGGCTTGGGAATTGACGAGCGTCCTTCACTGGATGAGTTGAGTGACGATATCTACCTTGACCGGATTAAACCACTGTGTAAGGAATTCAGGCACCTGATCGATCCGGAGCGATTCAACCTGATACTACATCCAAAATCCCAGGGAAGTGCGCGGGAATGGGGGCTACCGAACTTCCTTCAGCTAATAGAGCAGTTAGATCAGAACAAGTTTAAAATATTCATTTCAGGAACAGCTACGGAGCGTGAACTATTGTTGGGCTTTCTGGACAAAGCAGGATCACGGGTAACCGACCTAACGGGATTGATGAAGCTGGAAGATTTCATCAGCTTTATCAATGCTTCGGACGGCATTATAGCGAATAGCACCGGGCCATTACATATCGGTGCAGCATTGGGAAAACATGCATTGGGTATTTATCCTCCAATCCGCCCCATGCATCCTGGACGCTGGGCCCCGATAGGTCGAAAGGCCAGTTACTTTGTAGTTGAAAAAGATTGTGTTGATTGCAGGAAGAATCCCGTTTCCTGCTATTGCATATCGCAGGTTAGTCCCTCCACCATAGCAGAGGCTCTTGGGGCCCGGTTGGGCCAAAAAGAAACTACAATATAAAAAGTCTGAACCTGATTCCTTTTGTCTCAAGGGTTATAAAACAGAAAAGCCGTTCAGTGTTTATACTGAACGGCTTTTGAATAAATATGGCAGCTACCTACTCTCCCGCATTGTGGTGCAGTACCATCGGCCATGAGGGGCTTAACTTCTCTGTTCGGAATGGGAA
>JAEYQO010000039.1 GCA_023409975.1 Bacteroidota bacterium
CAAGCGGGAGCTGGACTGCCTGCGAAAGGGCTTGTACGGACCGGAGGGCCGGGAGTTTAAGGCGTTGATGAAGCGGTTGATTAAGTAGGGGGAGTCCGATAACGGTTTTTCGTAGAAATTGGGATCCATGTAGGGAATAACCTGCAATCAGAATCTAAACTAATGATTGCTTTTGACGCAGAGTTGTTCTCACCATCGTTCCCGGATGTTCATCCACCTCATCCGGAAGGGTACTTTCAATCAAACAAAGGCAAGTTTAAACTTGCTATATGTCAAATGACAAAACGGAACTGGAATCACCTGTCAGCGACAACACGTCTACAGTAGTTTTCACCTGTAACGTAACACCCGAAAAACACACCATAGCTACTGTCTGCTACAGCCCCTCCTAATCCAATGGCTCAAACGACTTCGTACAATATCGATCGCGAACGCGTTTGATCTCGCGGGGACTGTACCTGGAGAGCAGGGCCAGTTTTTCACAGACATTGCAGTCCAATCCCAACTCATTTGATGTCTTTTTAAGCCCATCAATGGCATCCAGATGCAGGAAGTCAGCCTGATGTGCTTTATTGTACCAATAGTGCGCGGCCGCTACTTCTCCGGCTTTCAGGTGCTTCTTCGCTTTCACATAATGGTCATGAGCCTCCGGACAGTTCAGGAATTCTCCACTGATCTTACGGAGCAGGCTGATCTGAGCCAGGTTGTAATTCTGATCATCCTTATGCTCTCTGAAGCTACCGTAGACAAAGACAATCGTTTTGCGCATCTCAACAGGTACACCGTCTATGCTGCCGGGGATCCATTGATTGTTGGTCTGATAAATAAATTTTAGAGCGTGTTCGTCTAATGCCCGGTTGACACTGTGAAGAATCCGGATACTGTCCAGGGAACCATCGGTCCGCACTTTAAATTCTGCAACGACAGAACCGTGGATACAACTGTCAATGGCGACCTGAGGAGGTTTTATGAAATTCTCAAGCAGGGCACTTCGGAATTCGAAATCACCCAGCTTGTGCTGTGGTGCAACTTTTTTCTGAGCGTCAACATGACAGAATACAAACAAGAGAAGCGTGGTAATCCAGGTACGGTTAGGGGACATGAGGGAAAAGAATTTAGAAAAGGGAAAGTTGGTTTGTCAGGTTTCAGTTAACTATTGGTTCTTAGGTTTTACGGCCTTAAAAGTAAAAAAGAGTTACAATTTATGAAAGTCCTGTCTGTGGCAGCTCTTAGTGGACTGTTGTCAGAGATTCGTGAAGTAACCTTCAGGTGTGACATTGCCGGAGCTACTATGGGTCAGGGAACAAACAGCCAGTTAAACAGACATTCTCTCCAGTCCGCTGAGTTTATTCAACGCTGGATGCTTTCTTCTCCTTTCAAAGTTTTAAATTGCTTCAGTGAACAATATGGAGATCAAACCACAGGCACTTCTGGAGCATTTTGAGCTGCTGGCCCGACAGGTCGTGGAGGGATTCATTATCGGACTCCATAAGAGCCCCTTCCACGGATTTTCTGTCGAGTTTGCGGAACACCGGTTGTATAATCCCGGAGACACGATCCGGCATATCGACTGGCGGGTGTATGGACGGACAGGGAAGCTATTCGTGAAAAAGTACGAGGAAGAAACCAATCTTCGGTGTTGTCTCGTAATAGACACCTCCTCTTCGATGCATTTTCCCAAAGATGGACAGCGCCTAAATAAGCTGCAGTTTGCCACACTTTCTGCTGCCTGTATCCTCCAATTACTCAAACGACAGTTGGATGCGGCCGCACTGGCCTGCTTTGATGAGGAGATTAGTTACTTCTCTGCCTGCAGATCATCTCCGGGCCACTACCGGCTCCTTGTAAACGAGCTGGAGCGGCTACTTCGTTATGAACCATCGGGTAAGAAGACCCATGCCGCCGCCGCTTTACACCAGATTGCGGAGCAAATGCATAAGCGATCTCTCATTGTCATCTTTAGTGATATGATGGATGACGCGGAACATCTTGAAGAACTTTTCTCTTCCCTGCAGCACCTCCGGTATAATAAACATGAGGTGATTTTATTTCATATTGTGGAAGCGGAGCAGGAACAGGCGTTTGAATTTGAAAAAAGACCTTATGAGTTCGTCGATCTTGAAACCGGTGACCGGTTGAAATTGCAGCCGCATCAGGTGAAGGAAGAGTACCGGAAGCAAATGCAGAACTTTCAGCGGGATATTGCGGAAAAGTGCCACCAATACCAGATCGATAGAGTAGTAATAGACCTTTCAAAGCCTGTAGAACAGGTGCTATATTCTTTTTTAATCAAGAGAAATAAATTGCTTTAGACTCAATTAAATTTACTACCTTTGCCACCCGTTTGAAGTTTGGGTTGCCATGGGCATTCCTGCTGAAACGATAGTTCTTTAGATGAGGTTTTTTAGTTGCCGTAACTGGGTGACTATGAACAGTCGAAGCACTTAAATCTGAGAGGACAAGTAAATGAAACACAACCGGGAATTTGAGATCGCATGGCAGGGGTTAAAGCCCGGTGTTCACACTTTCCAGTATGAGATCGGTAATCGTTTTCTTGAGGACCGTGAGATTGAATCGGAGATTCAGGAACTGGACGCGCAGATTAAGCTGACGTTTGACAAGAAAGTGAATTTTTTCATGCTTCATTTCGATGTGGGTGGAACGGTGACACTTCCTTGCGACAGGTGTGGAGACGACTTTCAATTACAGCTTTGGGATGAATTCGATCTTTTGATCAAGCTGGCCGGAGAAGATGCTGATGAAATTGATGAGGAAAGCGACGTGGTGTTCATTCCGAGGAGTGAAACTGTGATCGACATCAGTAACTGGCTTTTTGAATTCGTCATGTTGAGCATACCTTTGCAACGGATTCATCCCGATAACCCAGACGGAAGTTCCGGGTGCAATCCTCAGGCTTTGAATCTTCTGAATCAACTCAGGGAGACTGAAGAGGAACCTAAAAGGGACATCTGGAAGGGGCTTGAGGCACTGAAGAACAAAACCAATAAGAAGAGTAATTAACAGGGATTGATTTCCCGATCATATACAACATCAAAAATCGTAAACGATGCCTAATCCGAAACGACGCCACTCACAGCAACGCGGTGCAAAACGCCGGACGCACTATAAAGCAGAAGCAGCCACCTGGAGCATTGATCCGGTAACTGGCGAAAGTCATCTGCGTCACCGCGCCCACTGGGTAGAAGGGAAACTTTACTATCGTGGAAAAGTAGTTGTGGACAAGAATCCAGCTACAGCAGAAGGTGAATCAAATCAATAAACCGGCAGAACCAGCATTTTAGAATGAAGATAGGGCTTGACATCATGGGTGGCGATTATGCGCCAGCCGAGGCTATTAAAGGTGTTCAACAATTCTTCGGGGAGACAGATGACCCTTCGGTTCATCTGCTTCTCATAGGTGATCCTCAGGCAGCGGCACCTCATCTTCCTTTGCTGGAACCATTTCAGGACAGATACACACTGGTTGAAGCACCAGAGGTTATCGGTATGCATGAGCATCCCACAAAGGCCCTGAAAGAAAAACAACAGTCGAGCATAGCGATCGGCTTTGGTCTTTTAGCGAGGAACAAAGCCGATGCTTTCATCTCTGCTGGAAATACAGGCGCCATGATGGTCGGCTCCATGTATTCTGTAAAGACCATCGAAGGTATTCTCCGCCCCACAATCGCTACACCGGTGCCTCGCACGGATGGCACATACAGCCTGCTACTTGATGTTGGCGCCAATGCCGACTGCAAACCCGAACACCTCGTACAGTTTGCCCAGTTAGGTTCACTCTATGTCCAGCACATCTGGGGAGTCGAAAACCCCAAAGTCGGTCTGCTGAACCTGGGCGAAGAAGAAGGTAAGGGCAATTTGCTTTGTCAGGCTACCTATCCTCTGCTGAAGGAGAATTCTCAAATCAATTTCGTTGGTAATATCGAAGGTCGTGACATGTTCCTACACAAAACAGATGTCATCGTTTGTGAGGGTTTTGTAGGTAATGTTACGCTGAAAATGGCCGAGTCTATCTACCAGATATTCACCGAGCGGGGTATCAAGGACAGCTTCCTGGATCATTTCAATTACGAATTTTACGGAGGGACACCTATCCTGGGTATCAACAGTCCGGTCATTATCGGACATGGAATTTCCCACGCACTAGCCTTTAAGAACATGATCGCTGTGGCCAGTAAGATTGTTCAGGCTGATCTGATGGGAGCTTTCAAGGCTCGTTTTGCGCAGGCTGCTGTTTAGCCCCTCAGTTCCACACCTTTTTCTTTCAGATATTTTCTCGTAAAGGCACGGGGAAGTATCCGGTTGATCTGTTCGGGATACTTGTATTGCCGTATTTCATTGAGCCGGGTATTGATCACCCATACTGCTGGTCTAAAGATTTCATCTCCATCATCATCTGTAAGCCCCATAATCGCAAGGTTCTGATGATCAACCCATAGCGCTAATTCAAACACGCAGGCAGGTCCGCAAAAGAGATATCTTGTCCGTATCCCTGTATTTGGATTCACTACTGCTACTTCACTGTCTGGTTCACCCCTTCGAGCCGTCCGTTTACCATTTTTGTTTTCAATAATGAGAGAATAACTGTAGATGTCGGCAAATGCAGAAGAGTCAGGGTTATAAACCAGCACGGGGCCATAAGATGTATAAAAGCTGGAATCGAGCGCCATCTGCCGCTGAAGGATTTGCGCCTGAGAGGATGTGACCTCTATAAACTCCTCCATCTCAAAGAAAGGATGCTGTTCCCGGTGGAAGTCTTCCCAATATTCATTTACACTTAAAGAGTCAAGCACCCTTAACGGACGCTCTAAAACTGTATTGGTAACTGAGTCTGGGTTTGGAGACAGTTCCTTTCCGCCTGGTGCTTCTCCGTCGCCACAGGCTGCAAACGTGATTGAAATCAGAAAGAGGCAAATTCGATACTGTTTCATGGCAGAAATATCGGAATTTATTCTGAGCCTTGCCAACCCCGTCGGGAAACAGGAATAACAGGGGGACCCGGAGCATTACTAACCCGAATATATTACGATGTTTATCACCACCAGAATTCAGGGCTTACTCGCTGAAAGTCAATAGTAGAGCCTGTTTGAGCAGGTTCGTTCAAATGTTAAAGTCTGTAATTACTGCTGTAAATCCTTGTTTTACAGCGTAATTTTTATTTAATTTTGTATTGACTACTGAAAGCTGGGTTATCGCCTTAGTCTTAGGGAGGAAAGTCCGGACAGCAAAGAGCAGCGCACCACCTAACGGGTGGGTTCCCTTCGGAGGGAGGGAAACAGAAAGTGCCACAGAAAATAACCGCCTGCTTTACTGGAGGTAAGGGTGAAAATGTAGAGTAAGAGCCTACGCTGGATATCGGTAACGGTGTCCTGGGGTAAACCTTGCGCGCTGAAATGCCAAATAGGCAATCGATTGAGGACTGCTCGTCCGAGGTTGTGGGTTGGCAGATTGATCCGGTCAGTGATGAACGGACCAGATAAATGATAACCAGCTGCGGGACCATACGCAGTGACAGAATCCGGCTTACAGGCTGATGTAGTTGTTTTGGTTAAATGATGCGAGCGCCCTGGTATCGTCCGGGCGCTCTCTTATTTTATTAGTCCTATGGATTGGCGACTAGTCCTGATTATCGCGCCATTCGTAGACCCAGGAACTCTGGATCATTTCAAGATGACCTTCGTTACAGTCTTCTCTCTTACCCACGAATCCTGGTAGTTCAAGTACCCAGTCAATCAGTTCGGTGAACCGTACTCTGTAGATCTTGCTCTCATTGAATTCGTCGCCGAAGCGTTCGTAAAGTTTAAGTGCAATGTCTTCGTAATCAGTCCAATGGATGGGTGGCTCGTAGTGGTTCATATCTTCGTTTTTACTCTCCGTGAATTAATGATTGGTCAGGTACTGTTACTTCCAATACGCCCTCTCCATCTTCTAGCACACATTGGCAACCGAGGCGGGAGCTCAGCTTTGGATTTCTCGCGCGGTCTATAAAGTCCTCTTCGCGATCGCTGATCTCAGGCACATAGTCTTCGCCCTTTTCAAGATAGACATGACACGTGCTGCAGGCGCAGACCATGCCACAGTTATGGTGCAATTCTATGTTGTTATCAAGTGCTACTTCCAGAATGCTTTGTCCTGCTTCGACATTCTCAATAGTTACAGGTTCCAGTCCTTTTTCTTCAAACTTAAAATGAATTGTGTACATGTCTCAGATCCGTCTGATTTGCGGCAAAGTTAACCAATCTGAACATGCATAAGGGGAAACGAACCGGGGCACTATATAAGTTGTTGATAGATCGATAGAATGACCTATCTGACGGCAATGCTTAACTTCATTTCATGATTCGTTTTATTGTCATAGTTGCTATCTGCTTTATCGCCGCCATCAATGCAGAAGGTCAACAGATTCTTTCGCACAAGTCACAACCTATCACCATTGGAGCGTCCTATAAGATCTTTTCAGAATCGCTGAATGAGGACCGGATCATTAATATCTACTTTCCTGCAGAATATGCTTCTCAGGATACAGTCACCTATCCGGTGATCTTTCTGCTGGATGGTTCGCTGGATGAAGACTTCCACCATGTCTCCGGACTGGTGCAGTTTAACACCTTTCCCTGGGTGCAGCGAATGCCGCCTGCGATAGTCGTTGGTATTGCGACGGTTAACCGTCTACGCGACTTTACCTTTCCGTCTACTATCAAGGCGGATCAGGAACGCTTTCCTACCGCAGGAGGATCAGCATCCTTTACCCGGTTTCTCAAGGAAGAATTACATCCGTTTGTCAAAAGCAATTTCAGAACGCGAAGAGATTTCACATTAGTGGGGCAATCGCTGGGGGGACTGATCGCAACCCATTTACTTTTTCAGCAACCTGACTTGTTTGACAGATATCTGATCGTGAGCCCTTCACTTTGGTGGGATGGGGGATCTCTTTTAGAGACTGATCTCACAGGGCTCAAAAATCAGCTGGGCCATAAGAAGGTTTTTATCGCAGTTGGTAAAGAAGGTTTAACGCCAGGCGAACATCCCCGTGTGATGGAGGTCGATGCAAATTTGCTGGCAGACAAACTAAGATCTGTCGGTGAAGTAGTTGTTCATTTCGATTACCTGCCGGAAGAGAACCATGCAACGATCATGCATCAGGCGGTAATGAATGGGTTTAACTGGCTGTTCGGCCAACAGGAGGAAGATTAAGTGTGAGTGATCCGAAATTTCAATATAATTATCAGCGAAAAAGCGATTCCGGAAAGGTAGGCTCATTGGGATATGTGTACCGTTTTGCTTCATCCTCTAGCCGGATCACCTCTGATGTAGAAATTCCAGGACTGAAGCAAGACCAGTTTTCAGCTATTGTGATAGACGCGGTCAGTCTTCCGGGATGGGAGCTCAGCGCTGTTACTGACACATCCGTTTCGATCGCGATCAGGGAAAGTGGTAGTGTAGGTACTATTGAACTCTTCGTTGTTGATTCCAGGATTTTCATCTCAACCGACTGTGATCCTGTGCAGGATCCGGTACAATGGCATCGCAAATACGCAGCGATGATTATAGAGCGGTTTGTGACGATGATGATGGAACATCACCCTGATCATCTTGAGAACGAGTCGCTAGTTGTCGAAGAACCTGAAAGGAAACCACAGGATAACAATCTGTGGGATTCCATCCGTCCACGAAGCAATTTTCTAATCACACCCTTAATCATTCTAGTCAATCTATTCATCTTCTTCACAATGGTGGCCTCAGGTGCCGACGTCATTGAACCCGACTCCAGGATCATGGTAGCCTGGGGAGCGAACTATCAGCGGCTGACCCTGAGTGATGAACCCTGGAGGCTGCTCAGTTCCTGCTTCCTGCATTTTGGCATCAGCCATCTTCTGGTGAATCTGTATGCACTGTTATTCATCGGGATGATGTTGGAGCCGAAGATCGGGAAGGCGCGGTTTCTGATAGCCTACATTATTACAGGCATAGCAGGGAGTCTGAATAGTCAGGCGTGGCATCCCTTCAGTGTCAGTGCAGGAGCTTCGGGAGCTATTTTTGGAATGTATGGGTTGTTTCTGGCTTTACTGACGGCGGGTGTTATCGAGCGTACCTACCGGAAACGATTGCTGGTGAGTATCGCAATTTTCATAGTATTTAGTTTATTCTCCGGAGTCAGTGGTAATACAGACAATGCTGCACACATAGGTGGACTGGTAGCAGGGTTGGTTACAGGATATCTGTTGGTGCCTTCGTTGAAACCAAACAGGAATCTCCTGCGTAAAACTTTTACGCTCCTGGTAGTATCTGTTTTATCTGGTTTGATCTTTTACAAGAGCTACCAGATGATTCCTCCAACCGCAGTGCAGTATGACAAAACCATGAAGCTGTTTCAGCATACTGAGACCACGGCATTGGAAGTGTTTCAGTTGCCGGCGGATACAACCAGAGCCGTCCGGCTGGATGCTATAGATAAGGGTATTGATAACTGGAAGCGCAATCTGGAGACTTTGAGGGCATTGGAATCCCAGAGCTTTCCGGAAGGGATGCAGGAACGTCACCGATTGTTGAAAGAGTATACAGAGTTAAGGTTGGCGTACTATAATTTGATGCGACGTTCTCTGTTGGAATCTCCCGAACGGTATAGCGCCAAAATGGCCCGGATAGGTCAGGAAATCGTAGAGTATACAAGATTGCTTAGGGGTGAATGACCATCCTCATAGACCGTGTTTGCTGCTGATCATTTTTGATAGGAGCCGGTACAATTCCTGAAGCTCAGGCTCGCTATGCAGCAGGTTAAGATGGGACTGGATGGTCTGCTCATCTCCACGCCTCGCAGGGCCCGTTTGAAGTTCAAAAGGAGAATGATTTCGGACCCGGCTAAAAGTCTGCTGAAGAATTGGTTTCAGGAGGTCGAACGAAAGTTGATTCTTCCGACAAAGCTCTTCGCAGACGGTCATCAAGTGGTTTGTAAAGTTGTTGGCAAATACGGCACCAAGGTGCAGCAATCGACGTTGTTCTGAAGCTACTTCCTGAACAATATCACTGACTGCGTGAGCCAGCGCCATTGCAACCTGTCTTGCTTTTTCACCCTGAGCTTCAACTACTGCCGGAAGCGCTCTATGCTGAGGCAGATTATCTTTAAGAATGGAGTAGATGAACCATACCACAGCTTTTTGTTCACCCGGCAATACTTCCAGAGGCACAGCTCCCCCAAAATGAATCAGGAAAGCCCCCTTCAATGTCAGTTCGTGTGCCAGAAGGGCTATCTGATCGTCTGAAACGGCTAACAGACAGGCGTCTACATCGTCGGGTAACTCGCTCAATGTGTTATAAGCCTTTCCCCCGGCAGCACTGGCCAAATCAGCAGCTTTTTCAAAGCTCCGACCCCAAACACCCCTGCAGGACCATTTAGCTTCTTTCAGGCGGGTAGCCAGAAACCACGCCATATTTCCGGTGCCTATGATGCTGTACTTCATAATTGATCGCGGTGCTGAACGTAATAGGATTCCATGATTTGATGCACCTGTTCTTTCAGTCTCGCCGCGTCTTTTAAAGTTAACCCTTCAGTTGGTATCGGTTCAAGGAAGTGGATGTGAATTCGTTTTGGCCATGCCCATATCTTCGATCGGTCAGCAGGATAGATCTTCCGGGTGTTGAAGATGAGGGCAGGCACCAGTGGCTTTTGAGCTTTGATAGCTGCAAGGAAAGCTCCATCGCGAAAGGTTTGCAGGGGTAACTGTGTTTTGTTTCTGGTGCCTTCCGGGTAAAGGCAGAGATGGAGACCGAGGTCCAGCATCTGCTGCATCTTTGTGAAGCTCTCCCGACGACTAGATTCTTTCTTTCTGTCAACAAGAATAGACCCTGCTTTGTAGATGACCCCAAAAATCGGAATCCTTGCCATTTCGATCTTTGCGAGGGTTTTGTTGGGTCCGGGAATCCAGGGAGAGGAAACAGGAATATCCACCAGGGAATTGTGGTTGATCACAACAACATAATTGCGGTCCTTTTTCAGATGCTCCTTTCCTCGGCGACTTACAGGACAGAACACAAGCGGGAGAAAGAAAGACATCCAGCCTTTGAAAATAGGGTGTAGCAGTTTGGATCGTGTCGGATCCTGGAAGAGTGAAGTCACCCACACAGGTATGAAAACGATCAGCATTGTTGCGACGAACAACAGCATCGCATAGAAAAAGAAGATCGTCCCGGCTATTTTTTTTATCCTGCTCATAACTGACTCCAATCGATTGGTGAAATGCCTTTTTCTTCAAGCCATTGATTGGCTCTGCTGAAATGTTTGCAGCCAAAGAAACCATTGTGCGCTGAAAGCGGGGAGGGGTGGGCTGCTGTAAGGATCAGGTGTTTTTCGGTATTAATCAGCTCCTGCTTGCTTTTTGCAAAAGCACCCCATAGTAGAAACACCACATGTTCCCTTTGGTCAGATACGGTTTTAATTACAGCATTGGTGAAGTCGTGCCAACCGATTTTGCTGTGTGACATAGGCCGGTTGGCCTCTACCGTCAGCGCGGCATTAAGTAAAAGCACCCCCTGTTTAGCCCATCCTTCCAGGTTTCCGCGGTTAGGGGGAAGGCAACCCAGATCGCTTTGAATTTCTTTGAAGATATTGACGAGCGATGGCGGCGAAGCAATGCCATCCTGAACAGAAAAAGATAAACCATGCGCCTGGCCGGGATTGTGATATGGATCTTGTCCCAGGATTACAACCTTTACCTCGTTGAGTGGCGTGTAATTGAATGCATTAAAGATGAACCTTCCCGGAGGATAGATAGTTTTCCCGGCTGATGATTCCTGTTTTATAAAGGATGCCAATCGAAGGAAGTAGTCTTTGCCAAACTCCTCCTTCAGGGCTTCTTTCCATGAACTTTCAATCTTCACGTCCATTCCTTAAAGTATTTCACGGATGTGTTTGCGGATGTTTTCACTGAGCTTTTCCATGGGTATGTCATTGGAATCCTTGCCAAATGGATCCTCGATTTCCTCCGCAATCAGCTCCAGACTGCCCAGTACATAAAATACAATGGCAACGACCGGTACCACCCAATAACCTAAGGAGAACACATAGCCGAATGGCAGAGTCATTATGTAGATAAAGAAGAACTTTTTGATAAAGGCGCTGTAAGAAAACGGGATGGGTGTGTTCTTGATTCGTTCACAGGCCCCGCAGATATCTGTGAAAGCGGTTAGTTCAGGATTTAGCATCAGCATTTGTTCACCTGAAATAATCCCTCTTTTGTACAGAAGCGTGATTCTGTCTGCCATGAGCCGGGCCACCTGATTAGGGGTATGCTTACTGGGGTCAACTGCTCCAAACTCAGAGGCCATCTCCGTGTCCAGGGCCATACGGGTAGACTCTTGCTGCAAGTGTTGCTTCAGCACTTTTGCATACAGTGGGATCGCGTGGCGGAAGAAAGCCCTGTTAGGTTCGTCAGTTGGGGCCATAAAGGCCTGGAGTTTAATGGCCAGATTCCGACTGTTATTAACCAGAGAACCCCAGAGTTTCCTGCCCTCCCACCAGCGGTCATAGGCTGTGTTCGTTCTGAAAACTAGCAGTAGCGAAAGCGCGAAGCCCAGGAGATTGTGGAGGTAAAAAATATTCTTGAGGAAGGGATGGTTACCAAGATTGAGAATGGTATTCTCGAGGTATACAACCAGAGCAGAATAGGCAGCTATGATCAGAATCAAGGGGAAAAGCTTCCTTAAGGTGTCTGATTTGTGAAACTGGAACAGGATGGCGAACCAGTGTTTAGGATTGTAGATGCGCACAGTGAGAACAATTAGCGGATATTAACTTCCAGTACCTTCTGATCTTCCAGAAAACACTCCAGTTTGTCATAGACATTAACGGGACCCACACCGGCGGGTGTGCCGGTAAAAATGAGATCTCCGATGTTCAGGGTAAAGAATCGCGATGCATACTCAATAATCTTGTTCACCTGGAAAGTCATATCACCAGAGTAACCCTTTTGTACGACCTGATCATTGAGCTTAAGACTAAAATTCAGGTCGTTGATCCGCTTTTCTTCGGTGAGCGGAATGAATTGGCCAACTGCTGCGGACCCGTCAAATGATTTGGATATCTCCCAGGGAAGTCCTTTCTCCTTCAGACGCTGCTGGAGGTCCCGGGCCGTGAAGTCGATACCAACAGTGACTTCATTATAATACTTACGGGCGAACTTCTCCTGGATATACTTACCGTTTTTATTGATCTTTATCACCAGTTCACATTCATAGTGCAGATCGTCAGTGAACTCGGGGTAGTAAAGAGGTTTGTCGGCTAGTAGTAATGCGTTTTTAGGCTTAAGGAACAGGATCGGCTCTTTGGGGGATTCGCTGTTCATTTCTTTGGCGTGTTCTGAGTAATTCCGGCCGATACAGATAATTTTCATGTCAGGTTAGTTTTACGTTTTTAGGGATAAAATCGTTTATAATTCCGGATAAGCAGTCAATGCCGCTAAATTTGATCCTCATTCATAAACACAAAACGTCGTTATGGGTCGCGTAAAAATAAAGTTTCCTTCTGAAAAACCTTTATTTACGACTAATATCCGGGTGCGGATCAGTGATATCAATTATGGGAATCATCTGGGGAATGATGCTGTTCTGTCGATGATCCATGAGGCAAGAATGCAGTTGCTCGGGAGTTGGGGGTATACTGAACTGGATGCCGGTGGGTGCAGCCTGATTATGAGGGATACGGAGATTGCTTACAGAGGCGAAGCCTTTTATGGTGACTTGTTGCAGGTTGACATATTTGCAGAACTTACCGGACCGCGTTCCTTCGACCTCTACTATTGGATCCGTACAACGCGTAAGGAGCAGGAATATGATATTGTCCATGCCCGAACGGGAATGGTGGCATTTGATTATGCGGAGAGAAAGACTATTGAGATCAGTGAGGGATTAAAATCGAAATTGCTGTTGTGAATTTTCAGAAACTTTGTTTTACCTTTGCGTTCCGTTTGAACGACGGATCAATGGCGAGGTAGCTCAGTTGGTGAGAGCGCAGGATTCATAACCCTGAGGTCTCGGGTTCAAATCCCGATCTCGCTACAACAGATGAATGAAATGCGGTTCTTTTAAGGGCCGCATTTTTTGCATTCTGCCTGACCTTGTGATTGAGTTGGTGGCGGTACAAATACCGATCTTTCCCGTTTGGAGCTGACCCCTCCATCAAAAATGTTTTTTTACGTTGAACCGCTAGTTCTGTTTCTTAAACTTTTGGATGCTGCGGCTGAACCAACCAATGGTAGAATAGAAACCCAGGTTCCAAACGACGAATAAAAAGATTGTCATTCCACAAAACAATATGGCTTCCTTGAGGGTGTCGAGTTTAGTAAAATCTAAGCGAAATAGGATAAAGCCTGCGAGAACGGCATCAAGTAACAGGAAGAAGACATTTCTTATGATGTTATTCCTTAGAATTGCTATTAATGCTTTTGCCAATTACGTATAATTTGTATCCAAACTAAGTTAGTAGACTTCGTTAAATTGACCAAAGCAATATGCAGTGTCTGTATAAACAACCGCATTGTTGTTCAATTTGATAAAAGATGGTTTGCAGTATGACCATTTCGAAAGGTTGCAAAATTTCTTCCTCTTATTCTTCAGCGTTTGTTGCATTAGTATTTTCGATTAATTACTTTTATGGCTCCCCGAAACCTATAACAGAACTCAATGAGATCTCTTTTTTTCCTGACCCTTCTAACAGTCAGCCTGCAGGTTCAGGCACAACGTCAGGGACTGTGGTTGAATTTTCAATCAGGATATGGCAGTTCTTCCATTAGTAATGGAGATCGTGTTTCCTCTTTTTCTTCCGGAGTCAAACCAGGTCCCCGCTATTTCATGGGCCTTCAGCTAGGCTATATGTTCGATGATCACACCGGATGGTTCAGCGGCCTTAGCTATTCCAGGTACACATGGAGGGAGGAAATCACCACTCAGTTGGTAAATGCTACTCTTGAGAATCGCCAGAATTACATTCAGATTCCATTGTATGTTCAATTTGCCACCAGCAAGCCCGGTAAGCCGGGCGCTTACTTCCAGGTAGGGGTCAATGCTAATATTCTGACAAATGCAATATCGAGTCTGCACGATAATGGAAACGGGCGCACTATCATTAAAGATGAGTCTTTAAAGAAGGCGGTGAAGCCATTTGCAATTCTTCCCTTTATCGGCGCTGGAGCATATATTCCATTTAGCCGATCCATGCATCTGGAGGCAGGTGCCTGTTTCGATTATGATTTCAATGATAACATGAAGCGGGAAACCAAACACAAGGGTAACCTGTATAGTATCAGCGGAAGGATCGCACTTTGCTTCAGAATCTCAACCCGTAAAAACCAGGCCGAATTTTGACGAAACGTTTCAGTCTTCCTAACCTTCCGAATGGAATGCCAGTGGGAATTTTAATTTATACTGGATCGCCTTTTGAAAGTTCGTATACGTTATCTCAGATTTTCATTGCATCTGGCGTTGACATTCCGTTGCAGTAACGCTTTTCATCACGTACAGGCTTGACATCGAAGTTAGGACAGTCAGATGTTACGACTGAAAATCTGAAAGCCGGTCTTTTAATAGGCTGCAATTATAAATTCTGGACTTAAAGACTTATCAAACTTATAATCTCATTATAGAATGAAGAAGTTGTTGTTACTGGCTCTGTTAGCAGGTAGTTTACAGGCCGATGCTCAAAGAAAAGGGGGATGGTTAAATATTCAAACCGGCTTCGGAGTTTCAGCCCTCAGAAATCACGAATTTGGGTCCGCTCCTGGAGTAGAGGTGAAATCTCAGCCGTCTTTTTCGTTCGCCGCTCAGATTGGATATATGTTTGATGATTTCGCCGGCATTTTCACAGGCTTAGGCTTCACCCGATATGGCTGGATGTTGGAAGAATCATATCTGGATCAACGGGTGTCATTGGAAAGCAAACAACACTATGTTCAGCTACCAGTATTTCTGCAGATTCAAACAAGCAAGGCCGGCAAACCAGGGGCGTACGGGCAGTTGGGGGTCAATCTGTCGTTTATCACAAACGCAAAATGGGAACTTGCCTTGACAGATAATGGGTCCACCATAACAGAATCCGAAAAATCTACCAGTCTGGTTCGTGATCCGCAGGTTTTCATCTTCATCAGTGCCGGTGTGGATTATCCAGTTAGCGAGCGGTTTAGTTTCCGGGCTGGTCTCGCCTTCGACTACTCAGCCACCAAGAATCTTAAAGAGTATGCGGGAATTAAAGGAAACCTCTCAAGCCTGACTGGCAAAGTCGGCGTCACCTTCAGACTTTCAAACGGGTCCGGAAAAAACACTAACGTCCAATGATCCGTAGCTCAATTTTATTGCTGATTCTGATCTTCTGTCAGTCGGTCGCCAGCGCACAAACAAGAAAGGGGTTTCATCTGGGGGTGTCAGCAATTGTTACAGCGCCACTCGGAAAGGAAGTTGATATTGCAGGCCTGGATGAAGAGAAACTTACGGATCAATTGAGTTACGGGGGGCGGGCCGAAATTGGCTACATGCTCACTGATAATTTAGGGTTATTCACAGGTTTTACCTTCTTGATGCGACCCAAGCTAGGAGAGGAGAAGCCGATCTTTGCGATGCTCATTCCCGTGTATTTGAATTATGTAACTGGAAAGCCAGGAAATATAGGTTTTTATGCTCAGGTTGGGGTACAAACCGGCATTCGCAAAGGTGTTGTCACCACTGAGGAAACTTTGATCGTCGGCACGCTTTACGAGGAATCCTTCTCCTTCAGATCGAATTTTGGATATACAAGCATAACTGCCCTTTGCAATTTCGGTGTTGAAATTCCAATACTCCCACGCCTGGCGTTAAAGACAGGAGCAAGTGTCGATCTTCAGGTAAAAGGTGCTCCGGGCTTGAATAGTTCTTCCTGCGGCATATATTCAGGTTTGAATTTTCGATTGTAGTAAAGACAGGTAATGCCCCTCTATTTCACCCTGCTTAAGCGGTTGGGATTCAGTATCTTCGCTGACTTACAAAAACTGTGTTTACTTCATGAAAAGATTGCTGCTTACTATCGCGACAGCATTGCCATTGATGGCTTTCGCTCAGGACGACCTGATGAAGAAGGTGGAAGCCAATAAGAGTGATAGTTCAAAAAAGAAATTTGTATTTACACCCGTTATTAACCTGGAGACCACGGATGTGAAAAATCAGGGAAGTAGTGGTACTTGCTGGAGCTATTCTACCAATTCATTTCTGGAAAGCGAGATGATACGTATGGGAAAGGATCCGGTGGATATTGCCGAAATATTCACTGCCCGGAATGTGTACATTGAAAAAGCAGAGAATTACATTCGCATGCATGGCGCACTCGCTTATGGAGATGGGGGCGCTTGTCACGATGTGATCAATATGTATGCTAAATACGGTGCGCTTCCTCAGGAGGTTTATTCCGGACTAAACTATGGCTTCAACAAAAACAAGTTTGCGGAGATGCAGGCCGTTCTGAAAGGTATGCTGGATGCTCTCGTGAAGAATCCTAATGGCAAACTTTCTCCGAACTGGAGGAAGGCATTTACCGCTGTATTGGATACTTATCTTGGTGAGGTGCCTGAAACATTTACTTACAAGGGGAAAAAGTATACGCCCAAGACTTTCGCTGACCAGGTGATAGGGATCAATCCTGATGATTACGTAGAGCTGTCTTCCTTCAGCGACAAGCCCTTATACCAGAAGACGCTCCTCATGGTCCCTGATAATTGGAGCTTCGATCAGGTGTATAACGTTAAAATGAATGATATCACCGATATCATCGATTACGCCCTGAAGAATGGTTATACCGTGACCTGGGCAACCGACGTAAGCGAGAAGTATTTTAGCTGGAAGAATGGCGTTGCTTTTGTACCGGAGAAGGAGTGGGATGATATGTCAGAGGACGAACAAAAAAGCCTGTTTAATGGCCCTCAGCCGGAGCGCCAAATCACAGTCGCTGCCCGTCGTGAAGCTTTTGATAATTACTCCACTACCGATGATCACGGAATGCATATAGTTGGCCTGGCCAAAGATCAGAATGGGAAGGAATATTATATGGTGAAGAATAGCTGGGGTGAGAAAAATGACTACAAGGGATATCTCTACGTTACCAAGCCCTATGTCCGCTATAAAACAACGGCGTTCCTGCTTCACAAAAATGGCATACCGTCCGGACTAAGAAGCAAGATGAAGATTTAGTTTAAGCAGGGATCAATCGATATTGAAACGAGGGGCTGTCTCAAAGTGCGAGACAGCCCCTTTTTATTCGGATACCTGATGAAGATCTGTTCACTTTTAGGCGAATCTCGAAGCCCTCATTTCGCGTTTTATACAGCGTCTCTTTTGATGTAAAGCTGTGGGGGTAATAAAAAAAGCTGGCCTTCGATGAAAGCCAGCCAGAAAAAAAGATGCTTGGTTGTTTAGTCCTTTCTGCCGCCGAATAAACGTAGCAGCATCAGGAACAGGTTTACAAAGTCAAGATAAAGTGTCAGAGCACCTAAAATGGCGAGTTTCTTCACCTGCGCACCTTCAGTTCCTTCGAATTCGATTCCGGCACCAATTCTTTTTAGTTTCTGGACATCATAGGCCGTCAAACCGGTAAAAACCAATACACCCACGAAGCTGATGATGTAATCCATCGTGTCGCTTTGCATAAAGAAGTTGACCAGCATAGCGATCACAATCCCGATCAGACCCATGGTCATTATTCTCCCAAAACCGGTAAGGTCTTGTTTTGTTGTGTAGCCCATCACTGCCATTGTCCCAAACATGGCTGCTGCAGAAATGAAGCAGGTAAGTACTGAGCTGGCAGTATAGGCAAGCAGAATGAAACTGAAGCTGATCCCGTTTATAGCAGAATAGAGCAGGAATAAGCCTGTGATGGCCGGGGCACTCAGGCGTGCAAAACCGAACGACATGAGAAGTACGAAGCCCAGTGGTGCTAACATCACTGCCCATCCCATAATGTTCAATCCGCCCTCAGGTTTTACGAGGTATTCAACCAGTAGATGAGCATTAAAAGTAAAATAGAAAGATACGGCAGCAGAGATGCCGAGAGCAATGAACATCCAGAGGAAGACATTGGCCATGAAGCTTTTGGAAACGGAGCGGGTTCCCAGGTTTTCCACCACCTGGGCTCCAAAGATCTGGTTCTGGTTATTTTCCATATTGAATTGCGATTAAGCCTAAATTTAAGAAGGTTTGTCTAAAGAATAAATGAAAAAACCGGAGCGTTGGTTCGCCCCGGTTTTGAAACTGTTTGGTATGTGGGGATTTTAATCAGCCTGATGAAAAGGATACCTGTAGTCCGTAACCGGAACATAGGTTTCTTTAATGGTCCGGGCACTTAACCAGCGATACAGGTTCAGCATTGAACCTGCCTTATCATTTGTTCCGGAAGCACGTGCCCCACCAAATGGTTGTTGACCAACAACAGCACCCGTAGGTTTGTCATTGATATAGAAGTTACCAGCGCTGTCAATCAGCTTTCTGGTCATCACTTCAAGCGCATAACGGTCCTGAGCAAAAATGGCTCCGGTCAGCGCATATCCTGAAGTATGATCTACGGTCTCCAGCATGCTTTCCCATTGGTCTGCGTCATAAGTGTGAATGGTTAAGACTGGTCCGAATAGTTCCTCACACATGGTCGTATAGTTCGGATCCTGAGCCTCGATGATCGTTGGTTCAATAAACCATCCTTTCGACTTGTCGTATTGTCCGCCACAGATGATCGAAGCCTTTCCGCCGGAGTCTTTTACCGCATCGATATATCTTGTGAGGTTATTGAA
Source organism: Bacteroidota bacterium (assembly GCA_023409975.1). GTDB lineage: Bacteria > Bacteroidota > Bacteroidia > Chitinophagales > Chitinophagaceae > JAFIGV01. The sequence continues at coordinate 18,807 of JAEYQO010000039.1, forward strand.
TGACTTCTCATCAATGACCGCATTAACGAAATTGGTGAAATCGTCGACAGGACCCATCTTCATGGTTTTCACTTCAGCAACCAGCTTCTCTTTAATTTCCTCTGCAAGATTCGATGGCAGGTAGGCTCTTGAAGCAGCAGAGCATTTCTGACCCTGATATTCGAAAGCGCCACGGGCGAGATTGGCTACAACACTATCCGAATTCGCTGTAGGATGTGCGAACACATAATCCTTACCGCCGGTTTCTCCAACGATTCGGGGATAGGTTTTATACATGTGGATATGCTCACCGATCGTCTTCCACATGCTTTGAAAAACACCTGTAGAGCCCGTAAAATGAACCCCGCTGAAGTCGGGGTGCCTGAAGCAGATATCACCCACAGTCGGACCATCAGTATAGATCAGGTTGATCACCCCGTCCGGTAATCCAGCTTCGCGCAGTATTTCCATGAAAACACTCGCAGAATAGATTTGTGTATTGGCAGGTTTCCAGACAACCACATTACCACACATGGCTGGTGCAGTTGGCAGGTTACCGCCTATCGCTGTGAAATTGAATGGCGTTACCGCCAGGACAAACCCTTCCAGGGGACGGTATTCCATCCGGTTGTGGAATCCCTGAGGCGACAAAGGCTGTTGCTTATAAATCTCGGTAAGGAAATAAACATTGAACCTTAAGAAATCAATCAGTTCACAGGCACTGTCTATTTCTGCCTGATAGGCATTCTTGCTTTGCCCTAACATTGTCGCCGCATTCATTCTGTAGCGATACTTCGTGGCGAGCAGTTCGGCAGCTTTCATAAAGATTGCGGCACGATGTTCCCAGGGGGTATCAGCCCATTGCTTACGGGCCGAAAGAGAAGCCGCAATGGCCTGGCGAACATGAGAATCATCTCCTGCATGAAACTGTCCCAATACATGAGCCGTCTCGTGAGGAGGATGAATCGTTTTAGTATTGCCGGTTCTCACCTCTTCACCCCCGATATACATCGGTATATCTCTCTGCTCCGACTTTAGTTGTTTAATCGCCTCCTGAAGAGCTTTCCTTTCAGGGGAGCCTGGTGCATAGTTCAGAACAGGTTCGTTCTTAGGCTCAGCGTAATGGAAATAAGCATTATGCATAGGAATGTAATTTTCTGGCCGCAAAGGTAGGATATGTAGTCAGTTTAAGAGACTAAACCAATTCTTTCAGCTTCTCAATGACTTCATCCACCTCTTCTTTTGTGTTGTGACGGGAAAAGGAGAAGCGGATCGGGATCATTTCCTGTGACTGACCATTGTAGAGCGCTTTGATAACGTGACTCACAGAATTGGCGCCACTGCTACAGGCGCTACCACCACTAACGCAAATGCCTGCCATATCCAGATTGAATAGCAGCATTTCGCTTTTATCAGATTTAGGAAAGGAAACGTTCAAAACAGTATACAGGCTACTGCCATTGGTATCTCCGTTACAAATAACGCCCGGAAAAGTGCTTTGAAGGCGGGTGCACATGTACTCTTTTAACCCAGAGATATGGCTGCTATCCTCTTCATACCGCTGCATCGCCAGCTCCAGGGCTTTTGCAAATCCGACGATACCATACAGATTCTCTGTTCCGGCCCGCATATTGCGCTCCTGAGATCCTCCGCAGAGAAGGGGCTGTATCTTGATGTCTTCATTGATATATAACATGCCGACACCCTTTGGCCCATGGAACTTATGACCTGCAGCAGAAACAAAATGAACTTTGAAACTTTTCAGATCGATCGGATAGTGCCCGATCGTCTGAACCATATCGCTGTGGAATATGGCACCATACCGCTCACAGAGCTCGGACACCGCTTTGATCTTCAGCAAATTCCCGATTTCATTGTTTGCATGCATCAATGTAACCAGTGATTTCTCATTTGCTGACAACAATTCTTCCAGATGGTTAAGGTCTAGATGTCCTTTCGCTGTGAGCTTCACAAAGCTGAGACGGGCTAAACCACATTTTTCCAGCATTTCAACAGTATGCAGGGTGGCATGGTGCTCGATTGGAGAAGTGATGATATGTTTGCAGCCAAGGTCCCGAACAGCTGCGTTGATGGCGGTATTGCTGCTTTCTGTCCCTCCGGAAGTAAAAAATATCTCGCCGGGGTTACAGTTTAATAATTTTGCTACCGTTTTACGCGCCTGTTCCACAGCCATCTTGGTCTCTCTTCCGTAGGAGTAAATTGATGATGGATTTCCAAACTTCTCGGTCAGGTAAGGCATCATGGCATTGAGCACTTCGGGGTCGAGTGCCGTGGTGGCTGCATTGTCAAAATAAATACGACGCATCTGGTAGTCACTGGTTTGTGGGCTGCAAAATTACAAAAATCTTCAAGCGTAGAAAGACGAAATAACTGTCCTGGGATAAGCTGGGGGACGCAGCAGGTCGCCGAGATATATCAAATTGTCGGGCCTGTGCAGAAGAACTGCCAGATCATCCACCTAAAACTTAGTTAATCATATCGCCGGCTCTGTAATAAACAAGGTGGTTTTGTGTAGGTTTGCAGCCAAAATTAAAGCAGCTTGTTTAGACTGAAAAAACTGGATCTGCTGATCATCAAAAGCTTTATTGGTCCGTTCATCGTCACCTTTTTCGTGGCTTTGTTCGTGCTGGTAATGCAGTTTTTCTGGCTATACATGGATGAGCTGATCGGGAAAGGATTGGGTGCCTGGATGATCCTGCAACTCCTGTTTTACATGTCAGCGACGATGGTTCCACTGGCTCTGCCTCTGGGAATCCTGCTTGCCTCGATCATGACCTTTGGCAACATGGGAGAGAACTTTGAACTGGTGGCCATCAAGTCTGCCGGTATCTCTCTCCTCAGGTTTCTGCGCCCGTTATTCCTTTTTATTGTCGGGATCAGTCTGCTGGCTTTCATATTTAATAATAATCTCATTCCGGTAGCGAACCTAAAGGCTTTATCGCTCTTGTATGATCTCAGGAACTCTAAACCCACACTGAACATTCGCCCAGGACAGTTTAACCGAGATATAGATGGCTATTCCATCAGAGTGGGGCAGAAGGAACCGGATGGTAACACGATCAGGAATATCCTCATATACGATCATACTTCAGGAAGAGGCAATGATAATGTCGTTGTAGCCAAAGAAGGCGAGATGATCATGGCCGAGGGCGGTCAATTTCTCATTTTTCGTTTACTCGACGGCTGGCGGTATGAAGAGGGAACTGAGGGTGTCAAAAGAACTCAAACCCGGATGTATTTCAAGCAGTGGGACAAGGTTTTTGACCTGTCATCCTTCAAGTTAAACCGGACAGATGAGGATTTGTTTAAAGGCGCTCACCAGATGATGAACATACAACAGCTCAATCTTCAGATAGACAGTATGGGCAAGTCAGGAAAGCGACTGGCCGCAAATGTGGGAAGTTATCTGGGTCCCTACCTTTCCGTGTTGAGCGAATCCCGTGAGAATGCAAAGTTAAGGCCCCGGCTGGATTCATCAACAGCGGCTCCTTACACCTATGACTCCAGCTTTCTTGAGGTGGTTCCGGATACGATGAAGGCGCAGGTGATGCAGCTCGCCATGGGGCATATCAGGAACTCTAAAGGTTTACTTGATATTTCATCGACTGATAAAAAGATCCACAAGGAGAATCTTATCAAGTACAATATTGAATGGCACAGGAAGTTTACCCTTTCCTTCGCCTGTGTACTGCTGTTCCTGATTGGCGCTCCTTTAGGGGCTATTATCCGTAAAGGAGGACTTGGAATGCCGCTGGTCATCGCAATCAGCTTTTTTATCATTTTTCACATCATGACGATTTCTGGTGAGAAGTTGGCTAAAAGTGCCGCTCTTGATACCTGGATGGGCATGTGGATGGCTACCGGAATGCTGTTACCGATTGCTATGATACTGATCAATGCCAGCAGAAAAGACTCCCAGGTATTTAGCGGGGACTGGTTTGTCAGAACCGGTGCTTCAATAAAAAATCTATTTCAAAAGAAATGACAAATCACGATAAACCGCTTACACCATACGTGTCCTTCAACCGGTGGTTTCTGATTCCATTTATACTCTGGGTCCTTTTTGGAGGTCTGGCACTGTTGGTTTACGACCAACAGGTGCTCTTCTCCATAGTTAATACCAACCATGCCAGATGGCTGGATACAGCGATGCATTGGATCACGCGAATGGGTGAAGGGGTTTTTGGAGGTATCATCTTGCTGATCCTTCTCTCCAGGGAGGCGTTCCGAAACTGGTGGTATTTCTCAGCTGCGGTTCTTTGCAATCTGGTTCCCGCTCTACTCACTCAGTATGTCAAGAGTCTGGTCAATGCACCCCGGCCACTCAATGTGTTCAGAGATGCAGACTGGGTGCATCATATCCCTGAGTGGGAGCGACTTTTTGAACGTAGTTTCCCTTCCGGACACACCTGTGCAGGTTTTAGTTTATTCTGTTTTCTTTCTCTCATTTTACTGCCAAAAGACAAATGGTGGGGGCTGATCTTTTTTATTCTGGCGATGTTGGTAGGGTATAGTCGAATCTATCTGGCTGCCCATTTTTTCCTCGATGTCTACGTCGGTAGCATCATCGGTGTGTTTTTCACTATTTTAGTGCTAATGATCATGCGGAAATATCCGCAATATTTTTATAAGAGGAGGAAGTCTCAAACCGTTTGATGCTCATGAATGCACACAGCCTTTTCAGGTATTCGCTTATTGTCCTGTGTGCAGGACTGCTCTTTCTGCCCTTTCTGGGCAGAGTGCATCTATTCGACTGGGATGAAATCAATTTCGCTGAATGTGCCCGTGAGATGATCGTCAGCGGCGACTACCTGATGGTTCAGATAGACTTTAAACCATTCTGGGAAAAACCTCCGCTATTCATCTGGATGCAGGCACTATCTATGAAGCTTTTCGGGATAAACGAATATGCCGCAAGGTTTCCGAATGCCTTTATGGGAATCGTTACACTCGTTTCATTATACTACATCGGACAAAAAGTTGTCAATGAGAAGATGGCGCGCTGGTGGGTAATCCTATATGCTGCTTCCTGGTTGCCCCATTTTTATTTCAAGTCGGGTATCATAGACCCAACCTTCAATTTTTTTATCCTGTTATCCTTCTACCAGATTTACCTTGTAAGATTTGGAAGGGATGCTTATAAACATGCATTTCTGTCTGGGATATTCCTGGGCCTTGCGGTGCTGACGAAGGGGCCAGCAGCAGCACTGATTGCCTTACTTGCCCTTGCTGTCTATCTGGTCGTAAACCGAGGGCTCTGGGGTTATAAGCCGGGCCATCTGGTATTGATTGCGTTTGCAGCTTTGTTGCCGTTTGCCGCCTGGTTCGGCGCAACAATCCTCAAGCATGGCTGGGAATATGGACAGTGGTTTATGTCGGAATTTGTTACTTATCAGATCCGACTCTTTACAACAGAGGATGCCGGACACGGTGGTCCCTTCTATTACCATTTTATCGTCCTGCTGATAGGTTGTTTCCCTGCTTCGCTGTTACTATTCCAATACAGCCGGCACCGGGTTACCGAAAATGAACAGGCCCGCGATTTCACCCGCTGGATGTGGATCCTGTTCTGGGTAACGCTGATCCTGTTTTCGATTGTAAACACGAAGATTGTCCATTATTCTTCACTCTGTTACTTTCCGTTAACTTATCTGGCAGCACTTAAGCTAGACCAGATGTTCTCTGGTGAAGTTCGCCTGAAAAAATGGGTTCATATATCCTATCTGGTGATCGGCATTATTTGGGGGCTCATTTTGATGGCGCTTCCATTTGTAGGGCTTTATAAGGAGAAGTTGATTCCCTATATAGATGATGCTTTTGCCGTAGGAAACCTGCAGGCAAATGTTGAATGGACGCAAGCTGAGGCTATCTGGGGTGGTATTTATCTGATCGGTGTTATTTCAGCAGTAGTCCTCATGAAACGGAATTTCAACAAAGGCTTTTCCCTACTTTGTATCACTCAATTGATCTTAATTCAGGTCACAGTCCTCCATTTCACTCCCAAGATCGAAGCCTATTCCCAAAGAGCCGCTATTCGCTATTTCAAAGGCTTTCAGGGAGAAGATGTTTATGTCCGTCCTCTTGGTTACAAGAGTTATGCGCATTTGTTTTATACCATGAAGCGCCCTCAGGCTAACCCGAATGCCTATAATGAAGAATGGTTACTTAGCGGACCAGTAGACAAACCTGCCTATTTTATCACGAAGAATACTTCTGCCGACCATTTCCGTTCGATACCTACCCTGGAAGAGATCGGCAGCAGAAATGGGTTCGTATTCTTCAGAAGAAAGTGAATTGGCGATTGGTGTATATTGCAATATGGAATATAAGCTATTGGCTCAGTCAGACACGGGGGCGTTTTTAGAATTGCTTGAACTGTTTGAAGTAGTCTTTGAAATGGAGCCTTTTGTGAGGCCGGATGAGACTTACCTGCGCGCTCTCCTGGTATCTGAAAACTTCTTTTCAATTGTAGCTGCAAAGGACGGTAGGGTAGTCGGTGGTCTCACCGTATATGTTTTAAAGCAGTATTTTTCAAAGAAGCCACTTGCCTATATTATGGACCTGGCTGTAATGACTCAGTTTCAGAGGCAGGGTATTGGGAGCCAATTGATCGATTTAACGAGGCGTCATTGCAGAGAACTGGGCTGTGAAGAGCTATTTGTGCAGGCTGACAGGGTAGACGATTATGCACTGGATTTTTACCGGAAAACAAACCCCAGCACCGAGGAAGACGTATTGCATTACACCTACAGACTGTAGAAATCCATCAAAACAAAAAGCCTCTGCTTTCACAGAGACTTTCGTTTGATACAATAAAGACCGAAGTCCATTGTATCCTCGAGGTTTGGCACCGCGACAAAGTTACATCGAAAAATGAGTGCATTTATTGAATAAGTCGGATTTTAACAGGTTTCAGAATTTTCTTCCCTCGACTCGCTCCACAGCGTCCCGAAATTCCTGAGGAAACGTCAATTTCCGATTCTCGTTAAAGTCGAACATGACCATTACATCCTCTGCCTCTGCAGCTATTTCACGCTGTTCATTTAGTATTCGATGCCTAAGTGAAAAACTACTGTTCCTGATATAGACCATGCGCGCTTCGATATGTATGTTGCCGGGATAGAAAAGTGGCTTTTTGAAGTCGCAGTTCACTGCCGCCAGCATCGGACCCTGCTTTGTTCTGAGGAAATGCTGGTAAAGCCCGATCTGCTCCCAATAATGCACTCTGGATGCCTGAATGTATTTCATAAACATTACGTTATTGACATGTCCGAAAAGGTCGAGCTCAGACCAGTCGATTCGTAATTGCAATTCGGTTAAACCTGGCTGAAGTTTTTCAGAATGTTGCATAGTCGACTTTTTGTATCAGGAGTTAGGTTCTTGTCCCGTAATGCCGGTTTTTATCATTTCCCAGAGAACAACACCCGCACTAACGGCGATATTCAGGGAGTGTTTTGCTCCGAACTGAGGTATTTCCAGTACCCCGTCTGCTAAAGCCAGTACCTTATCACTAACACCTTCAACTTCGTTGCCAAAGATCAGCGCTGTGGGTTGTTGATCCCAGTTGAACCGGGAAAGGTTGGTGCTATTATGTGCCTGTTCTACAGGAAGGATCCTATATCCCCTCGTTTTCAGGTCTTTAACAGCTAGCTCAGCACTTGAGGTATGTTTCCATAACACTGTCTCTGTGGCTCCCAGAGCTGTCTTGTGAATATCCCGATGAGGTGGGCAGGGCGTGTAACCGCAAAGATAGACTGCTTCAACTCCAAACGCGTCTGCTGTTCGGAATACGGATCCGACGTTATGCATACTTCGGACGTCGTCCAGTACGATAATTAAGGGGTGTTTGGGCGCAGACTTCACCTCCTCTGGATCGAGGCGGTTCAGATCTTCCATTTTTTTCTTCACAAACATGCTGCAAAATAGTCGCTGTTCATCATAGTCACTTATTTTTGTACAAATCGCTCGGAATTATGGGTCTCTATTCGTCCACCAACACACAATGGCAAACGCAGGAAGCACTCGACACCGATGTGCTTACAGAAGAGCTTCACAACCTGATCGTTTGGAATGATGATGTCAATACTTTCGATTGGGTAATCGAATCACTTATGGATATTTGTGAGCATACGCCTGAGCAGGCCGAGCAATGTGCATTGTTTATCCACCATAAGGGTAAGTACAGTGTTAAAAAAGGCAGTTTCGATTTCCTTCGCCCAAAGGCAGAGGCGCTCATCGATAGGGGAATCCAGGCTACCATTGACTATTGATGTGTCACTGTTGTCCGGGGAAACCCGCCATATCTCTGAAACACAGACTCAGTCTCTATGATTCGGCCAAAGTTACGGTTACAGCCGGGGTTTAGTTACGGATCTGAGAAAATCAGCCAAATCACACCCCAGAAAGTGCCAAAGCCCTTCCAGGTACCTGCTACCTTCCTTGTAGGTTCCATGTACCTTCCTTGAAGGTTCCAACTAACTGGCATAATACGAGATGACGGTGTCGTACATACGTCTTACTGGTGTCCTACTGGTGTCATGTAAACCCTATGTACGAAAACCTTATTCGGTTGGATTTTCTTCGCGTACCGGTCAATGATTAGTTTAGTAGTTGGAAAAATAACAAACTAATCATGGGCAAATCCAGTTTTTTTACCGGACAGCCGGTTTTCAATCAGTTGCTTTTTTTTAACGGCAGGCCGGTGATTTCTGAACGCGTGTTCCAGTATGACGCAGAACGTTACTGTAAGAGGTTCCCAGGTTGCTTATACCTTCCACCAAAAAGATTGGGTTAAGTGGGGTAAATCTCAACTGTAAAAGGTTCCCAGGTTGCTTGTACCTTCCACCGGACTTTGCCAGTAAGGACTTTCAGCAGATGATGGACGATTTATCGAGATTGCAGGACAACAGTAATTAATGCATAGTTCGTCTTCAACCGTATTTTTTTTTTGATCAGCACGATCTGGCACAGTCTTTTAAACACTACTGTGTGCGGGATATGGTACATGCAACAGTTGATGGGAAGGTAGATGGTTAAAGAATTTGAAGAAACTGTAAGCAAATATGACCATTCCACAAAAGAGCAGAAAAGGCCTCAGGGTCTCTTCTGCTTTTTTTTGTCCTAAATTCTGGCTGATCGATGTTGTAGTTTCGCTTGCTGCATTTCTGTTCCATGCCCGACCCCGGGAACCAATAACAGGTATATACATATTGATTCAAAACTGAATTCTTTATTAGGCCAGCAATCAATATTTTGTGAGGGATGAAAGCTGAATTTGGCAAAATGATGATGGTCTGGGAGAAGCTTCAGACCGAGGTACATGGTTCATCAGCTAAAACAGAATTTGAAATCGATCAGGTATTAAGTTCGATTTTTAGCCTGGGTCCGAGTTACTTCTACGTAATTGATTTTCCGAGAATGGAGATATCGAATATTAGTAAGGACTTTGAAAAAGTTCATGGTGTTAAACCGGAGGAAATCCATTCGATCCATGATGTATTTAAGCTGATTCATCCGGAGGATCTGCAATTTGTTATCGAAGCTGAAGAAAAATCGCATCAATTCATTTTGGATAAGGGGGCTGAAAATATTACCCGCTACAAAGTCTCATACAATTTCAGGTTTAAAGTAGCCGATGGCAGTTATCATATGTTCAATCATCAGTCACTGGTTTTGTCGGTAGATGAGAGCAATAATCTTGTGCGGTCTGTAAATATTCATACAGATATTGATCACCTGACACAGGTTAACAACCGCACCTGGTCTTTGATCGGCCTGGATGGTGAATCGAGTTATTTAAATCTCAGGGTACGTGATACCTCGGTAGACCTCCTGGATGGTCAGCTATTTACTGCCCGGGAATTGGAGATTTTGTCTCTGATCACAAGAGGGTATTCCACCAAGTCGATCGCAGAGACCCTTTTCCTTTCGGCTGAAACAGTTAAGGTTCACCGGAAAAATATTCTGAAGAAGTCTGGCTGCAATAATGTGGCAGAACTGGTAGCCAGAAGTGTACATGAAGGTTGGGTGTGAAAAGAGCGTCCGGTACGGTTAATAGATTAGTGTCCTTGTGATAGTCTGTACAGCAATATCAGAATAGTGGTAACTGAAGATTCTTCAGTCTCCGGAAGTCTTTGGTATTCCAATCCATTTCTTTCTGATTCAATTTAAACTTCTGTGTATAAATCCTGAACTGGTCTGCAATCAACTCTGCAAACTTTCCGTCTCCTGTCATTCGGTCTCCCCATCGGCTATCATTTACCTTACCTCCATGACATGCCGATATTTGAGACCAGACCTTTTCACTTCTGTCCGGATAGGCTTTGTTTAGCCAATCCTTAAAAATAGGGCCGATCGCACCGTTCAGACGAACAACAGTATAACCCGCCCAACGGGCCCCGGCCTCAGATGCCGTTTTCAAAACATCGTGCATATGCATATCGTTCAAGCCAGGTATCAAAGGCGCATTCATGATACCAGTGGGTATATCGTGTTTAGACAAAGTTTCGAGCATCTTGAATCTGGATTTATAGGAAGCAGTGCGCGGTTCTAACAGTCTGCGCAGGTTTTCATCCGTAGATGTGATAGAACTAAATACTCTTACCAGACGGAGTTTATTAAGCTCCTGGAGAAGGTCAAGATCCCGGAGTACCAAAGCGTTTTTAGTCAAAATCCCTACAGGGTTTCTATACTCCAGGCAAATCTCAAGCAGTTTTCGGGTAATTCGCATTCTCCGTTCTACTGGTTGGTAACAATCAGTGTTCCCGGAGAGAGATATGACTTCTGGCTCCCAATTCTTGTTCTCAAAAAACTTACGCAGCAGAGCAGGAGCATTTCGCTTCACAATAATGCGGCTTTCAAAGTCCAGACCCGCGCTATAACCCCAGTATTCATGGCTATTTCGTGCATAGCAGTAAACACAGCCATGCTCACACCCCTGGTAAGGGTTGGCAGAATACCACATGCCCACATCCGGACTGGTCACTTTGTTCACAAGCGTTTTACTGTCATCATAGATGTATTCTGTCTTCCGGTCTTCTTTTTCCCAGTCGTCTATCGATTCGATCTGCTCCTGAACATAGCTCCTGCTCAGGAACCTGTTTGGAGGGTTGAATTGTGCGCCGCGTCCTTTGTCGAATCTGTTGTCTGAATGTTGAAATATCATGCTGTACTGTTTAAGCTTCCAAAAGGTATTTGTTCACAAGATGGTCCTGTGGATTTTCTGAATGTTCAGGTGTTGCAGCGTACATATCACGAACGGATCCAAAACCAATGGCATCAGTCATCACTCCGGGTGCTATAGTTTCAGAAGCTTTACGGACGATATCCCTGCCAAACCGGTCTTTGATATTATACAGCACTTTACGCAGGTTGTCCTGTTTCATTTTATTGTCGAAAAGGGTATAGGATACGTCTGAGGCGTTTATAAAATCCTTCACTTCTACGCCCAGATGAACCAGCTGCTCATTAAAAACTTTAGTACCGGTCTGTTTTTCATACTGACGCACCTTGTCAAGCAGGTATTCTCTGAGTTCCATACTGTCCTGAACGGGATAGGAGGTACGGGCCGTTGCCTCCCATTTTATATTGTTGATGTATTTAGCGGTTAAATGAACTGTCCTGCAAAAGATTTCCTGCTTCACCATTCGCTGCTCTAAGCGGGAACAGAGAGCAATAAACAACCCCTGTAGTTGTTCTGGCTGGCTTCGCTGTGCTCTTGAAATGGTTCTTCCGGCACTCATCGCCTTATACGGGTTCTGATAAATATCTACCTCCCGGAAGTGTAACCGTGCATGCCAGTAATTGCCCACGATGCCTCCAAAAGCACTTCTGAGGATTGAGGCTGATGCCCTGTGCAGTTCAACAGGATTATGAATACCGACTCTTTGAAGACGCTGTGCGTTTCGACTACCAATGCCAGGTAGATCCTGCAGCTTCAGTTTCGAAAGATAGTACTCGAGGTTCTGAGGTGTGATTTCGATTAGGCCATCGGGTTTCTGAAGCTCGGTACCCAGCTTGGCCAGAAAAACATTGGGGGCGATTCCAATCGAGCACAAAATGTACTGACCACACTCTTTCTTTATGGCTTCTTTGATGTCTTTGGCTAATGCATGGGCATCCTTGTAGACTAGTCGATAGCTGGTTAAGTTCAGGAAAGCTTCGTCAATGCTTCTCGCCACCAGCTCATTGCAGAAACTGTGTAAAACAGACATGATACTTACGTGAAACTGACGATATCTCCAGGGACGGGCCGCAACAGGTATCAGGTGAGGGCAAAGTGCCAGACATTCATTTATTCGCATTCCTGTTCTGACTCCAAACTTTTTGGCCTCAATGGAAGGAGCAATAACACACGCAGTTGGACTCAAGAAAGGTACGACGCCAATCGGTTGGCCACGTAGCGTAGGCTCATCCTGTTGCTCACAGCTGGCAAAGAAGCTGTTCATGTCTACATACATAAACAAAGACGGTAGTGATGTAGCTCCTGGCATTTTAAGTGTTGCCATTAGTGACATTAAAATGATATCAATAATAGCAATAGTTAGTGAAATGGCCAAAAAGTATCAGGTCGATTAGTGTTCCGGCACAACCGTGAGGCAGGTTTACCAGGGTGCCGGGAGCCAGAATACCATGGGGCCAGGCGATTCGCGTCTGGCCCCGATGCGACAAAGCTCATTAGTTTCTAATGTGACGACTTTACCAGCAGTTTGCGATTTTAAAGAGATATCGCCGTGAGTTGGTCCTTGAAATATTCACGATACCACGGTATCTCATGATGGTCAACCTTCGATTCATCGACCGTATGTCCCGGATCAAGTTTGGAGTATAGAAGCTCAAGGGAAGCGAAGTCGCGCTGACTGATCACTTTAAACCCGTTTCGTAGCAGCTGAGCAGCGCAAACACCAGCGCCTATCTGATAAATTTTGTGTTCTGAAAATCTGTTCCCGTCATAGATCACCTGACTACCACAAGCTGCACTGATATCCATCAGGACACATAGTTCAATCTGATGCTGCTTGGCCAGATCAAGCATTTTCTCCGCTGCCCTGATCATGCCATCTGTCCAGTCGGTGCCATTCTCTGTCAACACTCTAGCACGTCCTTCAAGAACGTCTATTCCCGTTCCTCCATGAATATCGCACATCTCCCTTGGGGTACCGAAGGAAAATTCCTCAGGACAAAACCGCACGACGTGGGCCGTTGGATAGGTGAGAACCTTTAAAGCACTTGGATACTCACCATTCGCAGACCCATCATATCCGCAAGTCACACCAGAAAGACAGGCACTCATTAAAATTCTCAGCGGATCATCTGCAGTAGGAACTCTGAGTTGTTTGAGATACTGACGGTCTGTCATAGGTATCAGTTTAATTACATTTAAGAGGAAAACATTCTTCTATTAAAAGTAATATATATCCCTGATTTCTAAAACGGTAACTTTGCAGGAAGATTGTTGAAATGAAATTTTTGCTGAAAATCTTCCGTTTTTTTATTCCCAGAAAATCCTGTTGCAGGTAAGGAGTCTAATGCATTCTGTCACCTCGTGGCGCGAGCTCTGAAAGCACTTTCGTTTCCAGTTCCAACCAACTCTGCCAGGCTTTCTTCACCTTTTCAGCATCGTAAAATTCAGTTGCGAGATCGATAAACAACCTGTAATGACCTGCTTCTGAAATCATGAATTTATAATAGAATTTCCGGAGTGCTTCTTCTTCAAGTTTTTCTGATAGTAAACGAAATCGTTCACAGCTCCTTGCCTCAATGAGGGCGCAGATCATCAGCTTGTGCAGTAGCTTCTCCTCCCCGGGTATATGCTTCGGCTCATACTTCAGTAGCAGATTAACATAGTCATCCTTTCTCTGACGGCCAAGTTTATAACCTCGCTTCTTCATCTCTGCCCACACCATCCGGAAATGGCCCCATTCTTCAGTAACGATAGGCGCAAGCGCGTTCACCAAAGATTCATTTTCCGGGTATCGCTGGATTAGTGAGATACATTGTGTCGCTGCCTTTTGTTCACAGAATGCGTGGTCGGTAAGGATTTCCTCAAGCGAGATGGATGCCAGATCAACCCACCTTGGGTCAGTCGGCATTTTGAGTCCTAGAATAGAGTTGTCTGCAGTGCTCATGAAGCTGCAAAAATAGATTACAGCTCATAATTCTGCCTCCGGTCCTTATACTCGTTTAATTATCTTGCAAAACAGATGCTGGTTTAGCGTCCTGAATCCTATGGTAAAAGAAGATCAGAAATTTAAAGGATGGTACTGGCTGGTCATCTTCGTGCTGGCTGCCCAGATTATATTGTATTACCTCTTTACCCAATATTGGTCATGAGCACTGCAGACTGGATCGTACTAATCGTTACACTGGTTTTTATTATCTCATATGGTGTCTTTAAGAGCAGAGGGCAACATGGGACTGATACTTATGTGCTGGCGGACAGGAAAATGCCCTGGTATATAGTTCTACTGGGGGTGATGGCTACCCAGGCTAGCGCGATTACCTTTCTTTCCGCACCTGGACAGGCCTATACCGATGGGATGCGGTTTGTCCAATACTACTTCGGGCTACCGATCGCAATGATCGTCATTTGCGTCACTTTTATCCCAATATTTCAACGTCTTAAGGTCTACACTGCCTATGAGTTTCTTGAAAATCGCTTCGATCGCAAAACCCGGCTGCTGACTTCTATACTTTTTCTGCTTTCCCGGGGTCTTTCCACCGGGATCAGTATTTATGCGCCGTCCATCATCCTCTCCACCATTATGGATTGGAATATCTACCTGACCAATGTAATTACGGGTGGTGTACTGATGATATATACCTTCAGCGGTGGAGCCAAAGCAGTCGCCCATACCCAGAAATTACAGTTCCTCATTATCCTGAGTGCGATGGCTATAGCCGGATATCTCGTGGTCGATAATCTTCCTGGGGGACTCGGCTTTACCGACGCACTCTATGTAGCAGGAAAGTCAGGTAAGCTAAATGTAATAACTACAGAATTTGACTGGAACGATCGGTATAATATATGGAGTGGCGTCATAGGTGGATTCTTTCTGGCACTTTCCTACTTCGGAACCGATAACTCACAGGTGGGAAGGTATCTCACAGCAAAAGATACCCGCGAAAGCAGACTGGGATTAATTTTCAATGGCCTTGTGAAGGTTCCCATGCAGTTTGCTATCCTGTTGATCGGGGCATTGTTGTTTGCCTTCTATAGTTTCTATAAGGCCCCGCTTAATTTTAATGAAAGAGCTTATACGCTCCTTCAGCAGCACCAACCGCAGCAGACTGCTGCAATTGAATCGGCTTATAATGGTCTACATTCCGAATACCAGGAACTGGCTTTTCGCCTTGCGGATCAACGGGAACAGTCGAGTGAACAGGAACTTGAAAGATTCCTGTCCAGACAACACGAAATGGGCATACTCCGGGATTCCGTACAGCGGTTGATCAATACCAACAAACTGGTAGCGGATACCAATGATACGAACTATGTGTTCCTTTATTTTGTAATGAACACACTGCCAAAGGGGTTGATCGGACTTTTGTTCGCAGTGATATTCCTCGCTTCCTGGGGCTCTATCTCGGCTGCACTGAACTCTCTGGCGGCGTCTTCCCTGATCGATGTTCATCTTTTGGGAAAAGAGGAACCGGATCAACGCAGGCAGCTTTGGCTGGCAAGAATGCACACTTTGTTCTGGGGCGTGTTCAGCATTGCGGTAGCTATGTTTGCCGCACAAATGGGATCCTTAATTGAAGCGGTCAACATTCTGGGCTCTCTGTTCTATGGTACCATCCTTGGGATTTTTCTTGTGGCATTTTACCTGAAACGAGCATCTGGTACTGCAGTGTTTTATGCAGCTATCTACACGGAAGTGGTAGTTGTTATCATATACCTGATGAATGTAGTGTCTTTCCTTTGGCTCAACGCAATTGGAGCACTCATGGTAGTGCTGATTGCCTGGATACAGACGCATTGGAACAAAGGCAACGCAACATAGTTCATCATTTTCCTGAACTGCAATATATTAGCGAAATGCATCCAATTCTCCTGCTTCATGGCGCTATCGGGTCTTCGGACCAGCTTAGGCCGCTCAAAAACAAGCTGGCATCTGATTTTCAGATTATTGAATTCAATTTTCCCGGACACGGTGGGGGCGCATTGCCCAATGAGGGCTTCACCATTCCATTATTTGCCCAGTCTGTGCTGGAATTTCTGAAAGAGCAGAACCTGGACAAGGTGCATATTGTGGGGTATAGCATGGGAGGATACGTGGGTGCCTACCTCGCCCGACACTATCCGGAACGGGTAGCCAGGCTTGCCACCCTGGCTACCAAATTCTTTTGGGATTCTGCAACTTCAGCTAAAGAAATCAAAATGCTGGATGCAGAAAAGATCCGGGAAAAGCTACCACATTTCGCCGAAGCGCTGGCGAATCGTCATGCACCAACGGACTGGAAGCAGGTACTGGAATATACGGCATCCATGCTACATGGGATGGGGGAGAACAATCCCTTAAAACCGGAAGATCTCAAAGAAATCCAAAATGAAGTTTTGTTGTTACTCGGAGATAGAGACCGAATGGTAACATTGGAAGAAACTGTTGCCACCTATCAATCGTTACCCCACGGACAAATGGGTATTCTTCCGGCAACTCCGCATCCTGTAGAGCAGGTAAATCTGGATGCCTGGGCATTTCTTGTTGCACAATTTCTCGGTAAAAGCATCTGAAATTGCTTCGCCCGCTGGCATAACCTTTTTCCGCTTTTTGAAAAAGATCCATGGGGGGCAGGTCATCCAGAGAGCTTGAAAAAATCCTGAAGAAAGGAATAAAAGCCAGATTCCCACAGCAACTCAGCCCAATGCTGGCGACGCTTGCTGAATTACCACAGAAAGATGATGATTGGACCTATGAAGTAAAATGGGATGGTTATCGGGCACTGGCATTCATCACCAGTAATGGGGTAGAACTGCGATCCAGAAACGATAAATCCTTCAATGAGAAATTTTATCCTATTGTGTCTGCACTTCAGAATTGGAGTCATGAGGGGGTTCTGGACGGGGAGCTGGTCGTAGTCGATGAAAATGGGATGGCTGATTTTGGAGCACTGCAAAACTGGCGAAGTGAGGCTGACGGAGCGTTGATTTACTATGTTTTTGACCTACTATGGCTGGACGGATACGATTTGTCAGAACTTCCCCTTGCGGAACGCAGAGTGCTACTGAGCAAATGCCTACCCAGGAGAGAGGACATCAGATATAGCGAGCCACTCGAAGCAACAGGAAAAGAGGCTTTTGATCTTGTTAGCAAAATCGGTCTGGAGGGTTTGATTGCTAAGAGATCCCAAAGCATTTATCAGGCTGGCGCACGGTCGAAAGACTGGCTAAAAGTTAAAACAGAGAACCGACAGGAAGTGGTCATCGGTGGATACACCAGAAATGAAGGAACCAGCAAGTTGTTTAGCTCTTTACTGGTGGGAGTTTATGATGGTAAAAAGCTGGTTTATACGGGTAAAGTTGGAACAGGTTTCAATGTAAAGATGCAACGTCAGCTACTTAGTCAGTTCAAGTCACTGGAGACAGATACCTGCCCCTTTTACAATCCACCGGATATTAACCAGGCTTCCAGGTTTCGGCCTAATCCTCCTACGGCGGTAGCAACCTGGCTGGAACCGAAACTGGTTTGTGAGGTGAACTACAGAGAACTGACCTCCGACGGCGTCATGCGTCATCCATCTTTCCAGGGTATGAGAGCGGACAAGAACCCTGAAACGATAATGCTGGAGACAAAGCCGGCAACTAAGCCGGCAGCAAACAGGCTCACGAAGCCGCAAACCAGGAAAGAAAGAAAAACCCTCCTGAATCCTTCTGAAGAAACCCAGGTGAAAAGGATCAACGGCAATGAGTTGAAGTTTACAAATCTGAGTAAGCTGTTCTGGCCGGAAGAAGGTGTGGCAAAACGGGATATGATCAATTACTATTATCAGGTTGCGCCCTATATTCTTCCCTATCTAAAGGATCGTCCGCTGACACTGAACCGCCATCCAAACGGGATCAAGGGTAAAAGCTTTTATCAAAAGGATGTAAAGGGAAAGGCCCCCTCCTGGATCGAAACAATGCCCTATTTCAGTGAAGCTGACGACAGGGAGAAAGAGTTCTTAGTCTGTACAAACGAAGCCAGTCTGTTATATGTAGCGGCTCTGGGATGTATAGAGATGAACCCCTGGAGTAGTCGCAGGCAGTCGCCCGATCATCCGGACTGGTGTATAATCGATCTGGATCCTGATGGAAATCCATTTGAAGAAGTTATTGAGACTGCGCAGGTTACCCATCGTATTCTTGAGGCACTGAAACTGCCTTCGGTTTGTAAAACCTCTGGTTCTACAGGTTTGCATATTTATATTCCGCTCGGTGCTAAATATACCTACGAGGATTCAAAGGAGTTCGGTAGAAAATTGGTGAAACTTGTACACGCAGAACTTCCGGAATTTACAAGTATTGAGCGGCTTACATCCAAAAGAAAAGGTAAAGTTTATCTCGATTTCCTGCAAAATCGACCACAGGCGACCGTTGCAGGAGTATATTCTCTTCGTCCCAAACCCGGTGCCACTGTCTCCATGCCACTCTTTTGGGAAGAGGTGAAGAAAGGATTGAAGATGAAAGACTTCACCATCTTCAATGCCGTTTCCAGAATCAGGGAAACAGGAGATCTTTTTAAGCCTGTTCTGGGGAAAGGGATCGATCTGAAAAAAGCTGAAGCGCGTTTATCAGAATTTTGATGGAATGTCTTTTTTGTATAGACCATTATGGACATAGGTATGGTTATCATCCTTCTGATTGCTGCGGGTCTGGTAGTATTTCTGCTAACCTGGATCTTCGGTACACCAAAGCTTACCCATGCCGGCGCTGTGGTTCGAAGAGGCGCACCTGGTAGCTACCAGTATTTGCTCGTGAGTCCTAAGGGTGGAGGCGATAAATGGGTGATTCCCAAAGGAACCATAGAGCCCGGTGAAGATGCTGAAAGTTCGGCACTCCGGGAGCTTCATGAGGAGGCTGGCGTCAGAGGCAGTATTATCGGCGATCTGGGAGTTCATGAAGTTTATAAGTGGGGCTTTAAAAAGATCCTTGTTCACTACTTCCTGGTCTTGCCAATAGATGCTGAGGGAAGAAGTAAGGAACACCGCAAGAAAATCTGGCTCAGCTACAAAGAAGCGCTACAGGTAAATATGCCGAATGCTCTAAAATCTGTTCTTGCTGAAGCCAGCAGGCATACCTGAGACTGGCTGCTTTTTTCCTAATTTGTGCCGGATTTATGGCAGATCAGAAAATTGGAATTTTAGGAGGCGGACAGCTTGGAGCAATGCTCATGCGTTCCGCAATTGATTTCGGACTCAATATAGCTGTTTTAGATAAGGATCCGGGAGCCCCCTGTAACATGTACTGCGGAAACTTTACCACAGGAGACCTAAAGGACTTTAATGCAGTGATGGAGTTTGGCAAGTTATTGGATCTTATTACTATAGAAATTGAGGCAGTGAATACTGATGCATTGGCAGCCCTTGAGCAAAGCGGTGTAAAGGTATTCCCATCACCCGCTATAATAACAATGGTTCAGGACAAATACCTTCAGAAACAAAAACTGCAGGCGCTCGGCATGCCAACTGCACAGGCAGTGTATGTTGGAAGCAAAGCAGAGCTTAAAGACAAGATCAGCACATACCCGGCAGTTTTAAAGCTTTGCCGTGAGGGATATGATGGTCGGGGAGTCATGATTCTGAAGTCTGAAGAAGATCTTAGTAATGCTTTCGAAGCTCCATCTATTCTGGAGGAAGCCGTAGATATTGAACAGGAAATATCCGTTATCGTAGCTCGAAACACTCAGGGTGAACTTAAAACCTATGATCCTGTGGCTATGGTATTCGACAGTAATGCCAATGTTCTGGCATATCAACTGGCACCTGCGGCAATTCCTTCTGCACTGGCAGAACAGGCAAAATCTCTCGCTACACGCATAGCAGAGGGGCTGGAACTGGTGGGGATACTTGCTGTCGAAATGTTCTTGACGAAAGAGGGGAAGCTACTGGTAAATGAGTTGGCCCCACGCCCACATAATAGTGGACACCACAGCATTGAAGGATGTGTAACCTCACAATTTGAACAACATCTGAGAGCTATCACAGGGTTGCCTCTGGGCGCTACCGAGATCACCCGGCCTACTGTCATGGTAAATCTTCTCGGGAATGAGGCTTTGTCAGGAGGGGTTGCCGGACTTCAGAAGATGTTGGAGATGGATGGTGTTCATCTACATTGGTATGGAAAGACCTGGCGTCCTGGAAGAAAACTCGGTCATGTGACAATTACGGGAGATACCATTGAAGAAGCGCAGAATAAATCATTAATCATACGTAAACTAATTGAGAATGAATAATCCGGTAGTGGGGATCATTATGGGTAGCAGTTCTGACGCGGCGGTAATGCAGCCCGCAGCAGAGATCCTTGAGAAGTTTGGTGTTGCCGTTGAATTTACTGTAGTGTCGGCTCACAGAAGCCCGCAATTGATGTTTGAATACGCTTCAGGTGCCGCAGCACGCGGTTTGAAAGTGATTATTGCCGGTGCTGGTGGTGCCGCTCATCTACCCGGTATGGTGGCTTCCCTGACAACACTTCCTGTAATAGGAGTGCCGGTAAAATCATCGAATTCTATTGATGGTTGGGATTCCGTTTTATCCATACTCCAGATGCCTAATGGTGTTCCTGTGGCCACAGTAGCTTTGAATGCAGCTCTTAATGCAGGAATACTGGCAGCACAGATGCTGGCCATACACGACGTTAGACTTACAAAACAACTAGAGGAGTTCAAAGAAGCAAACCTGACGAAGGTGCATGCCATGCGCGATGAGCTTGCAGGGAAGCAGTAGGGTTGAATGATAACTTCTTACGCAATCAGAGAAAGCATATTTCAGAAAAACTAAATTCAGAACGAACCTTTATTATTTTTGTTTAAACAAATCAACCGTATATGATGAAGAAGCTTTACGCTGTCGCTATGGCGGCTCTTTTATTTGCCGTTTCCTGCAGTAAGGACGAAGAGAACCCAACTCCATCTGCTCCACAGACAAGGATTATGTTTGCGCATACCACGATCTCAGTAGATACGATCAGGATCCTGGTAAATGATACGCCTTTGGTAGGAACTGCGGTTATTCCATACGCCGGAAATACTGGTTATGTTGCCATGAATCCGGGGAGTAAGAAAATAGCTTTTACGCTTGCGAATAATTTGCCGCTCACTGACACCACTGTTAATCTTTCTGCTGACCAGGCTTATTCCATGTTTTCAACTGGAACTGTCATAAATGTTCAGAAGATGATCATTCAGGATGATCTATCTGCTCCGAAAGCAGGACACGCCAAAGTGCGTTTCGTAAACATGAGCGTTGATACGTTTAGCTATAATGCTTTTGTGGGTGCAGGTGATACCGCAGAACTGGGTACAAACATTATGCATAAAGGCTTTACTGGCTTCAGCGAGTTTGTGGCGGGTTCCTATAACCTTCAGATGGAAAGAGTGAAGGACTCTGGTCCGGCTGATATTGTGCAGATTCCTAACTATCAATTAGCATCCGGTAAGATCTATACAATTCTGCTATCCGGTAGTATGACTGTTCAGGGGGCTGGTGAAAGATCTGCAAAAGTGATACTGCACAATTAAATTCATATTTGACAAACAACAGTCATCAACTGAAATGCAAACAGGGCTCGACCTTCTGGTCCAGCCCTGTTGGTTTTTAACCGGAGCTTGTCACTGCACAGCCTTCCACCGCTGAAAGGGAAGCACACCCCGGTCTTCACACCATAGTAAAAAATAGCATGCCAGCTTTTCTACGTTGAACGCGGGCTTCTTGATTATTTTTGCTGGTCATTATGACTCCGGAACGAACCTCACGCATATTGGAAGTACTGAAGCACCGTCAGCCCGATCTTACAGTTGTCCTGGAAAATGTACATGATCCGCATAATATTTCGGCCGTAATGCGCACCTGCGATTCAGTGGGTGTCCAGGAAGTCTATATACTGAACACCAAAATTGCAAAACATAAGAAGTTCGGTAGCAAGAGTTCTGCGAGTGCGGCTTCCTGGTTGACGATCCACCAGTTTGATAACGCCGGAGCATGTTTTGATGCTATCCGACAGAAATTCGACAAGATCTATGCAACTCATCTGGGTGTCAGTTCTTCCTCCCTGTATGAGTTAAATCTGACAGAACGGGTCGCTCTGGTTTTCGGCAACGAACATGCTGGTGTATCTGAAGATGTTTTACAGTTGTGTGATGGCAACTTTATCATTCCCCAGGTAGGAATGGTGAAATCTCTCAACATTTCTGTTGCTTGTGCTGTTAGTCTGTATGAAGGTTTCAGACAACGTCAGTCTGCCGGGTTCTATGAAGGCGTACCGCGTCTTTCCGAAGCTGACAGGATGGAATTGCAGAAGGATTGGGGTTTAGTTGATGCCGCTACAGATCCACCTGAAAAATAACAAAGCTGGCGAACGCCAGCTTTGTTAAAAATTCTTTGAGTAAAATCAATTTCCTAGATAAGTCTTTAATAATGAACACCTGTTCGTTGCGCGCAGCTTTGTAATGGCTTTGTCTTTGATCTGGCGAACGCGTTCTCTTGTGAGCGAGAATTTTTCTCCGATATCTTCCAGGCTCATAGGGTGTTCAACACCGATACCGAAATATAGCTTGATAACATCTCTCTGACGATCGGTAAGCGTGCTCAGAGAGCGTTCAATCTCGCAGCGTAATGAGTCATAGTGGGCGAGATCCGTATCTGCGCAGTCTGCATTAGGATTTTCCAGAACGTCCAGCAGGCTGTTGTCTTCACTGTCTGCAAACGGGGCATCAACGGATACGTGTCGCGCCGCAACTCCGAGGGTGGTCTCCACTTCCTCCGTTCCAATTTCCAGAATTTCCGCGAGCTCCTCAGTAGAAGGCTCCCTTTCAAACTCCTGTTCCAGCTGGGAATAAGCCTTACTGATCTTGTTGGAAAGGCCCACTTTGTTCAATGGCAGGCGTACGATCCTGGATTGTTCGGCCAATGCCTGCAGGATTGATTGACGGATCCACCATACTGCGTAAGAGATGAACTTAAATCCTCTGGTTTCATCAAATCTCTGGGCTGCTTTGATCAGGCCCAGGTTTCCTTCGTTAATCAGGTCACTTAAGGAAAGGCCCTGATTCTGATACTGCTTCGCTACTGAAACCACAAAACGCAAATTGGCTTTGGTGAGCTTCTCGAGCGCTCGCTGATCACCCTGTTTGATCCGGATGGCAAGTTGTACTTCCTCCTCCGGTGTAATCAGGTCTACTTTACCAATCTCCTGCAGATACTTCTCAAGGGACTGGCTCTCACGATTCGTTATAGATTTCGTGATCTTTAGCTGACGCATTGACATAGAAGTGAATTTTTGTGTGTATTAATGAAGTGAACAGATGTTTTCAAAAGGGAAATGTGACATTGTTATGGCAAATCTAATGGCTGATGCAATTCAACCCAAATAAAATTAAGTATTTGTTAACACGTTTTTATCAAAGCTTTTAGACTATTTGAGCTACTATCCGCGCACCTCTGCCGAAAAACATCCCGAAAGTTGTGCTTGCAGTGGTACAAATAAATCCTAAAAAGATTTTGATTGTTCCTTTGTTTTTTTATTATTGCAGCCAGACAAAATAACCGTGAATACATCCGCGATGAAGAAAAAAATCATGTACACCCTGGAGTTCCCAATTCGTTGCTCTCCGTCGATTCTTTACGAATTCCTCTCTACTCCCGTGGGTCTACAGGAATGGTTTGCAGACAAAGTCGATCAACGTGACAGTCATTTTTATTTCACCTGGAACGGCGCTACAGATACCGCGGAAATGATAGAAGCGGTAGAAAATGAATATATCGTCTACCGTTGGGACTATTATGATGATGACGAGTTTTTTGAGTTCAGAATTGAGCAAAGTCCGGTAACCAATGAAACGATCCTTAAGATCACCGACTTTGGAGACAAAGGCGACCTGAAGGATGCTGAGCGGCTCTGGAATTCCCAGGTAAATGATCTCAAACACAGAATAGGTAGTTAGAGCTTAAACCGATAAAAACAAAAGGCGGTCCGATACCGGGCCGCCTTTTTCAGATTCTTACCGTGCTTAGGCTACAGTCTGTTTTCGCTGATCTCCTTTAGCCTTTGAAGGGCCTTAGGCCACATTTCGTTCATCATGTTCTCCGACGTTTCCGCAACATCCAGTTCTATCGCCAGTTTGGTTTTACTGTCAACGGTCTTCAGCAGGTAATTTTCATGAGCGCCGGCCCAGGATTTCACCTTTTCACTATCCAGATTTTCTACGTTGTTCTCGATCATTCCCAGGTGTTCGATGGACATGTATTCATTGGGAACATTTTTAGCAATGCGGGCCACCATCCCTGAACCGCTTCCATCTAAAAATAAGACCTTACTGCCTTCCTTCCAGTCTGTCTCTGCGTAGGAGTTTTCATTGAAAGCAGAAGTCCACTGCCTGTAGGTAGTGTCATCCCAAAGTGTCTGCCAGACTACCTCGCGGGGAGCATCGATTAAAATTTCGTACTCAAGCTTCTTCATTTTGAAGGATTTTTAATGATTTGAACTCTTTCATCAAAATTACCGCTGCCACCTTTCGGTGAACAGGTAGTAAAACGTCGTATTCAGGGTTTTTTGCGACAATTTCACTATTCCCGCAGGACTAGCCTGCCCGTGTATTGAACGCTCTGGAAACGTAGTTTTATCTGATAGATGCCGGGGGTCAGCCGCGACAGATCGATGGTTTCCCGATGTTTCCCGGAAGAATACCATTTATCGGCGAATGGTTGCTGCTGAAGTCTGCCCGTGAGGTCAAGGATCTCCAGCGTGCCCTGCTCTTCTTTTTCAAGTGCAAAATCCAGATGAACAGTTCCACTGGAAGGATTGGGATAAAGTTCCAGGCGTCTCGTGGAGGCGACTCCGACAGGTTGTTGGATATTCAGGATAGAACTGCTATCGATCAAAATGTTTTCGTCTCCTGGTTGATACAGCGTATAGATGAAATATACAAGCAGCATTTCATCTGTGGTGGCTTCACCCACTGCTACGTTCTGGGGAGGGTTGTTGGGGTTCCAGGTATTGTTCGCCGTATTGTCGTAGTGTGCAACGCCATACAGTTGCGTGCCTCCAGAGACTTTTTCAATTTTCGGAAACATATAGAAACCTTGCCAGTGGAAGTTCCAGTCGTTTATCCGGATCAATTTCTGTGTATCCAGTGCGGGAGTAATGCCGAAAACGGACATGCTCCTGCCAATCAGGTGCATATGGGGCGCAACACCGAGGACCGACACATTCAGGAAAGCAGGAACATCAAACTTTGATACGAAGCTTTTGGTTTGATTGGCAGGAATAAACAGGGGACCATTAACCAGATTCGGTCCGTGATTCAGGGCCGGGTCGATGTACACGCTTCTCACATTATTATCTGGCGTGAAGAAGAAATGGATCTTCGTGCTGTCGAGCATGCCCATTGTACCGGCAGGGTAATGGACCTGAATGACGATATCAGCATTTTTGGGAAGCCTTACTCCGAATCCGGCCGGATATTTCAATGGGGCAGTTCCGGGTACCCAGCCGCCCAATAGTATAGCGTCATTAGTTCCAACACCCCCGAAACTGGTATAGCCAGGGAGAGGATCTGCCGCGTCCAGCTGAGCGCAGACACCTGTTGTATCAGCATAAACGAGGACGTGGTGTACAATCCCGCGGTTTCCCGGAATCGCTTCGAAAGCGGCGATATACTTATCAACCGATAGTCCGCTGGGGACGACGAAGCACTGATATACATCACTACCCAGTGCTGTTGAACTATAAACAGGAATGGGCGCTACCAGATCTGGGGTTCCGGGCAGGTCGCCCGAGCTGTTGAAGACGGGTAGGGGTGGTGCAAGATTGGGGTCACCGTGCGGTTTTCCACCGTTAACCCAATCTACGATTTTGTCTATTTCCGACTGTTCCAGCAGACGCTCATGTGCAAGTCTTTTATAGGTGGGGTCGGGTGGCCAGGGCGGCATTCTCCTGTTCGATACGGAAGCGGCGATAGCAGATCCAAAGGTTACGGCATTCTGATAAGTTACCAGCTCAAAAGGAGCTATCCCTCCGGGCCTGTGACAGGAAACACAATTATTGTAAAGGATCGGGGCAACACCGGAACTCCAGTCGGGTGTCTGTGACTGACCGGGAAGTGGAACCAAAAATCCCAGGATAAAAATGAGTAAGAGTCTGCGCATGAAATAGTTTTCGGAAAGGTACAAATTATAGAATATTTTAGGTGAATTATCGTGGCATGATTTCAAAAGGAACGCTATATGCTCAAGTCAGTAAAGGTCAGGATACAAAAATTTTTTGCGGCTCTGGGTCTGCTCTCTTTCGAGCTTATTGTGGTCTTACTGCTATTCCTGCTTGCGGTTTCCACTTTCGGTTTCTTTGTCAAACAGATTTTTATCGATGATCAGGTGGCGTTTGACCAGAAAGTGTTTGAATGGCTGGCTACAAGAGTCACGCCCTTCAATACGGAGTTTATGGAGTTCATCACGTTCCTGGGAACCCATACCTTTCTGATTCCTGCAAATCTGGTATTGCTCACCTGGTTTTTATTGGTGAGGAAACATCGCTGGTATTCCATAAAAGTTGTGGCGATCGCTTTAAGCAGCACAGCACTGATGTTTGTTTTAAAGAATTTCTTTTCCCGTGAACGTCCTTTGATACCCTTGCTGGAGCCAGCGCTGGGCTACAGCTTCCCGAGTGGTCATTCCCTGATGAGTTTTTCTTTTTATGGCCTGCTGATCTTTCTCAGTTATAAGAATTTCAGACACCCCCTGGTAAAGTGGCTGGTCATTACTTCTCTTGTGATATTGATTTTGTTGATCGGTTTTAGCCGGATTTATCTCAGAGTACATTACTTCAGCGATGTATTGGCAGGTTTTGCTGTAGGTATCGCCTGGCTGATCTTTTCGATCTGGTTGCTCAATAAGATCGAAAGGTATAGTAAAAGGAATATCGAGCCAGTGCTTGAGGAATAAGGTCAGAACTGAAAAATACACCGTAAACCAAAAGGCTGCTTCAGAGCGATCTGAAACAGCCTTTGATATCAGGTGAGCGGGTCTTCTCTATTTAGTACAAAGGATTTCCTTCTTTATCCAGTTCGACCATATCATACCCAAGTTGCTGAAGTTTTGGCCATACCTTGCTCTTGTCACCCACGAGTACAATATTCACTTTCTGCAGGTCTGGTGTCAGCTTTTGCGCCAGCTTGTTCAGCTCGTCGATAGACAGCTCTTCCAGTAGTTTGTTTTGTTGTTTCGTAAAGTCGGCCGGCAGGTCGTAGTAAAGTATTCGGCTCAGGAAGCTGGCTTTTTGGAAAGCCGCTTCATATTTACGGGCATCACTTTGCCCCATTGACTTTTTGGTGAACTCCAACTCTTCGGCGGTAAGCCCCTTTCCACGAAACTCCTCAAGGATATTCATAACATTCACCAGAGCGCTGTCTGT
Organism: Bacteroidota bacterium; assembly: GCA_023409975.1. Taxonomy (GTDB): domain Bacteria; phylum Bacteroidota; class Bacteroidia; order Chitinophagales; family Chitinophagaceae; genus JAFIGV01. The sequence continues at coordinate 46,405 of JAEYQO010000039.1, forward strand.
GGCGTTGCCTTTGATACCTGCACTAAAGCTATAAGTTCCTGTGTACTTGTCACCATCGAAAAAGGCTCTCGCACCGTAAGTCCAGCCGTTCTCTTCACGGAGGTTCAGGTTCAGTCTGCTATTGAATGCACCACCCAGGGGGTAGTTGAGTACACCCGCTTTGAAGTAATCGCCAAATGCATCGTATTTGAGATCGGTAACATATCCAACCCTAAACTCAGTCTGGGCGGCGTTTGGTACATCTACAAAGTAGATCCTGGTTTTTTCAGTTTTAGGTGCTGCTTTGATTTCAGGTAGCTTTACTTCTTTTGCCGGAAGCTGAGCAATAAATCCAAGTTTTGGAAGAATCTCATCTTTTGTTACATCACCAACTACTACCAACTGAGCATCTTTTCTGGAGACATAGTTTTTATAGTAGTTCTCCACGTCACTGAGCGTAATATTATTCAGTGTCTTCTCCGTCCCGCTGCGAGGCCACGCCAGCACATTATCTGCACCGAAAAGGATTTTTGGATATACAATTGATGCAACATAATTGGGTCTGTTCATTGCGTTTCGCAGACTTTCTAAAGTGCGTTTTTTATTTGTTTCGAAAGCCTCACTCGTGAACTTTGGACGCAGCAGACGTTCTTCCAGAAGTTCAAGGGTTTTGTTCAGGTTTTTCTTCAGGCTTTGTACTACCACTACTGTTGCGTCATCTTCCGTGTATACACCGATACTGGATCCAAGTTTGTCCAGGGCATTACTGAACTCTTCCGCGGTGTAATTTTCCGTATCCTCGCCCATCATAGTAGCCGTCATACTGGCAAGTCCGGCCTTATCTGGCTGGCTGGCTTCTACCATTTTGCCACCTTTGAAAGTGAGCTGCAATGCCACCACCGGAATCTCGTCTGATCTGGTGCCGATAGCCTTAACAGTGCCCGCAACATCAGCGGTCCAGAACTCAGGAACATTCACCACAGGATTAGGCCCGTTACCAGGCATCTTACTGCGGTCGAAATTGTCCTTCGCCTTGACATACTTCAGTCCGTCATAACCATAGTCTGGTGCTTTATACCCCTCTTCAGAGATCACATAATTGTCTTCGGCAGCTTTATTATCCTCGCTATCTTTTGTGAGCACGCTTACAATAACACCGGGACGGGCTTTGATGTATTTATTGTAGGCATTCATCACGTCTTCCTTCGTGACGGAAGTGTACATGTTCAGGGTTTTTCCGATGTAATTGGCATTTCCTGTGAATGTTTCATAAGCGGCAAGCATCGATACTTTCCCGGAAACATTCTCCAGTCTTTTTATAAAGCTTGCCTCCATTCCTGAACGGAATTTTTCAATATCCTCATCTGTTACACCGCGCTTTTCGAATTCGACAAACGCCTGGCGAACTGCCTGTTCCATGTCTGCCAGTCTTTGACCCGGGTAAGGTGTCACTGAAATGGTGAACTCTCCTGCAAGTTCCGCGCAATAGTTGTAGACGGAAGCATTAACAGCTTTTTGAGTTATAACGAGGCTTTGGTAGAGTAATGAATTCTTTCCCTGACCGAGAATCTCTGCAAAGCAATCCAATGCCACTTCCTCTTTGGAATACATGGGTGGAGTAGGGTAGACCATGCGCAGCATAGGAACCTTTGCATAATTGTCCATCATTGACACATAGCGGTCTTCCTTTAGTTCCGGAAGCGGAAGCTTCATCGGCGCAACCTCGGGCCCGCGGGGGATACTTTCAAAGTACTTGTCCACCAATTGGACAACGTCTTTCGTTTTAACAGCACCGCCAATAGTGAGCACGGCATTGTTTGGTCCGTACCAACGCAGGAAGAAGTTCTTCAGATCATCCACGTTCACACGGTCAAGATCTTCCAGGTAGCCAATGGTCAACCAGGAGTAGGGATGACCATAAGGATAAAGGTTCTTCACCATTACTTCATTGACAAGTCCGTAGGGTACATTATCATAACGCTGACCGCGTTCGTTCTTCACTGTAGAACGCTGAATTTCGAATTTCTTCTGAGTGACTGCATCCAGCAAAAAGCCCATACGGTCAGCTTCAAGCCAAAGCATTTTTTCCAACTGGTTACTGGGAACGGTCTCAAAATAGTTCGTTCTGTCCCGGTTGGTGGTACCATTCAAAGTTCCACCAGCTTCTGTGATGATCTTAAAATGTGCTTCGTCCGCAACATTATCGGACCCCTGGAACATCATATGTTCAAAAAAGTGTGCAAATCCGGATTTTCCGATCTCCTCTCGCGCGGAGCCTACATGATACGTCACATCTACGTGGACGATCGGATCTGAGTGGTCTTCATGGACGATCAGGGTAAGTCCGTTTGGAAAGACATACTTCTCATAGGGAATGACTACCTCATTTCCTTTCCGGGTAACCTTTTCCACCAGCTTTGCCTGTGCAAAAGCAGTCAATGGTGTAGCGACTGTAACCAGTGCGACCAGGCTTAATAAAATCCTCTTCATTTATATGTATTGTTTAATATACCAACTCCTGTAAAAATAAGGCATTAAGCGTTGGCCTCAGGGGGAATTTTCCGGGGGATTTTGAAACTGTGTGTGATAAATGAGGGCTATATTATTCTTTGTCAGTCTGCCTTGGTGGAGATGTCCTTTTTCTTCTTCCGATCCAAAGCCTTGTCATCGGATTGGCCTTTGGCTGTTCGTCACCCAGAATTAGTCCCCAGTGTTTAAAGCTGTCTGAGTGATCAAAGGTAATCTTGAGGATCGCCATAACAGGTAGTGAGAGAAACATACCTGCAACTCCGGCCAGGGCACCTCCTATGATCACACCGATAATACTGGCGAGGGCGTTAAGACGAACCTTGGAACCGACGATCCGTGGCATCAGGATATTGTTATCCAGGAACTGAACCACAGCGATGGAGGCCAGTACAGTGATGACTGGTGTCAGGTCCTGAGAGGATGTAATCGTCAGCAGCACCCCGATAATATTACCGATTAAAGCTCCCACATAGGGGATCAGGTTCAGGAAGGCGAATACGAGCCCGATCAGTAAGGCATGCTTAATTCCAAGGATCATAAGGAGGCCCCCCAGCAAGACAGTGATATAGGTGATCTGAATAAGCAGGCCGACGAGATAACTTTTGATGATGGTTTCTACCTGAAGCAGGGTCTTGTTTACAGTGTCATATTTCCCTGGGCTGAACCAGGTAAATACAAACTTGATTAAAAGATTCTTATAATAGAGGATCAGGAAGGCGTAGATAGGAAGCAACCCAATAAAGACGAACACACCAGTCACCGTTAATGCTGCACCGCTGAGGTAGTTGGTGGCATTACCGAGCATGCTGTTACTTTGTGCCCTTAACCATTCGAGCTGTTGCTGGGTAGTGAAATTGGTCTTTTCATTAATCCAGCCACTTATGCTTCTGAAATGAGCATTGAGGTTTTCCTGAATGGTAGGGATATCTGCCAGTAGTCTTGCGATCTGCATCCAGAAGAACCATCCTACGAATACCAGCAACACCAGAGCTGTTAACAGAGAAAGCGCGATGGCCAGAACCTCAGGGAACCGAATCCGTTTGAGAAACCGGTAGATCGGCAGGAGCATAATCGCCAGGAAGAAAGCCATGAGGAATGGTGTGATAACCTCGCTGGCCTTTGCGAAGATATAGCCAATGCCCAGTAGTCCCAGCAGTTCTATGGATCTTCTGACCGTAACCGGTAAGTCCTTCATCATTGATAATTATTTTGAGGGATATCTGAAAGGCAGCCCATGATCGGGTTACCTCCAGCCATCTCCATCGAGCATATTTCCAAGCCCACCCAACACGCTACCTTCCTCTTTGCGTTTCACTGTACCATAGGCAAGAATCCTGCCGGCCAGTCTGCTGATGGGCAGGGTCTGTATCCAGACAGTTCCGGGGCCTCTGAGTGTGGCAAAAAAGACACCCTCGCCGCCAAAAAGCGTGTTCTTGATACCGCCGACAAACTGTATATCGTAATTGATCTGAGAGGTGAAGGCCACGATACAACCTGTATCGACTTTGATCAACTCACCAGGCTGCAGTACGCGCTCAGTAACGTGGCCGCCAGCATGGACGAAGGCCAGGCCATCACCTTCCAGTTTTTCCATAATGAACCCTTCACCACCAAATAAACCGGTACCTAGTTTTCTCTGAAACTCGATACCCACTGAAACACCTTTAGCAGCACAGAGGAACGCGTCTTTCTGACAAATGACCCTGCCTCCGAGTCGAAGAAGGTCAAGAGGAATAATCTTACCGGGATAAGGTGAGGCAAACGAAACCCTTTTTTTTCCATGAGAGAGATTGGTATAGGCGGTCATAAATAGACTCTCGCCCACCAATAATCTTTTGCCTGCCGAGAATAATTTTCCGAGAATTCCTGTGTGCTGCTGGCTGCCGTCACCGAAAATGGTTTCCATTTGTACACCATCGTCCATCATCATAAAAGATCCGGATTCAGCAATTGCTGTTTCCTGTGGGTCCAGCTCCACTTCTACATATTGCATTTCTTCTCCGTAAATCCTGTAGTCAATCTCGTGGTTTGTGCGCATGTCTCAGATAATTTGTATCAAATATAGCGGGTCTTTAAGAATGACAGGAACAGTCTCCAAACATAATGGGCTAAAAACAATAAAGGCTGCTCATTCGGAGCAGCCTGAATCGTACTTGCTAAGTTTCTTCTATTCAACGGGTTGTAAGGAGGCTCTGATCCGGCCTTCGATTTCCTCCATCATTTCAGGATTATCCCAAAGGAACTGTTTAACCGCATCTCTGCCCTGACCGATCTTACTATCACCATAGCTGAACCAGCTTCCGCTTTTGCCCAGGATTCCAAGTTCGACACCCATGTCGATAATCTCTCCTATTTTGCTGATGCCTTCGCCAAAGATGATATCAAACTCTACCTGACGGAACGGTGGTGCCACCTTGTTTTTTACAACTTTCACCCGGGTTCTGTTACCGCTGGCTACATCACCGTCTTTGATCTGACTGATACGTCGGATATCCAATCTGACTGATGCATAGAATTTAAGTGCATTACCACCAGTTGTCGTTTCAGGATTACCGAACATGACGCCGATTTTTTCACGGAGCTGGTTGATGAAGATACAGATGGTATTGGTTCGGTTGATGGTTGCTGTCAGCTTCCTTAATGCCTGTGACATCAATCTTGCCTGAAGTCCCATTTTACTATCACCCATCTCACCTTCCAACTCCCCTTTTGGTACCAGTGCTGCAACAGAGTCAATTACGACGACATCGACCGCTCCGGAAGAAATGATCCTGTCGGCGATCTCCAGAGCCTGCTCGCCATAGTCTGGCTGTGAAATGATCAGATTGTCCACATCAACACCCAGCTTCCGGGCGTAGGATGCATCAAAGGCATGCTCCGCATCAATGATGGCACAGATGCCGCCTTTTTTCTGAGCTTCTGCAATTGTATGAATCGCTATCGTAGTCTTACCTGAAGACTCTGGTCCATATATTTCAATAACCCGACCTCTTGGGAAGCCGCCAACACCCAAAGCAACATCAAGTCCCAAAGATCCAGTGCTTACCGTGTCTATCCGCTCTTTCTGCTTGTCACCCAGCATCATTACTGAGCCCTTTCCGTAATCCTTTTCAATTCTGTCCAGCGTTACTTTGAGCGCTTTGAGTTTTTCTTCGACTGCCATTATTAAGAAGTTTTAAATACAGTTTATTTCAATCAAATTTACACCTGTCGTGGTTTTCAGCTCTGGAGTTCTTATCCACAGTATGAGGGCAAAACTATATGAGCAACAGCGAATACCACTATTAATAACAAACTATTGTCATTGACAGGAACAAAATTATGGAAAGGTTTGGTATTTCCAAGAACCTAGTCAGATTTAATTGATTAGTTTCGGAAGGTATAGTGTAAACGAAAAAACCGCTGTGAGAACAGCGGCTTTTCTATTATTAGTTGAGCTATGATCAGATTCTGAAGTGAGAGAAGGCCTTATTGGCTTCTGCCATACGGTGCGTATCTTCTTTCTTCTTATAAGCACCACCTTCACCTTTCGCAGCAGCTACAATTTCATTGGCAAGTTTATCAGCAATTGTTTTGCCATTGCGCTCGCGGCTGTAACGGATCAACCATTTCATGCTAAGTGAAATCTTCCTGTCAGGACGAACCTCAGTTGGAATCTGGAAAGTAGCACCACCAATTCTGCGGCTACGAACTTCCACAGAAGGTGTAACGTTGGCGAGTGCGCGCTTCCAAACCTCATAACCATCTTCACTGGTCATTTGGCCCACTTTATCAAGTGCGTTGTAGAACGCTGTAAGTACCACGCTTTTGTTACCTCCCCACATCAGGCAGTTCACAAAACGGGTAACCATTTTATCGTTGAATTTTGGATCTGGTGCTAAAGGTAACTTCTTAGCTTGTGCCTTCCTCATCGTTAATGATTGGCTTTATAATTACTTATTAAAACTTATTTTTTTGCTTTTTCTCTCTTGGTACCGTATTTAGAGCGGCTCTGTTTACGGTCTTTCACACCGGCTGTATCTAACGCACCACGTACGATATGATAACGAACACCAGGAAGATCCTTAACACGACCACCGCGAATCAATACGATAGAGTGTTCCTGAAGGTTATGGCCCTCACCAGGAATATATGCGATCACCTCAACTTTGTTGGTAAGGCGAACCTTAGCAACTTTACGAAGTGCTGAGTTTGGTTTCTTAGGAGTAGTAGTATAGACGCGGGTACAAACACCACGACGCTGCGGACAAGCATCCAGTGCACGAGACTTAGACTTGGCGCGGATTTGCTGACGACCTTTACGAACTAATTGCTGAATAGTAGGCATTGCTTACCGTTGTGTAAATAATTTTTGGACTGCAAAGGTAAGGCTTCTTTCTAGAATACCAACAAAAATTTCAAGTAAATATTTGGATGGGCTGATGGCATACGATATCGGGGCAGCGGGTGCCTCAAGGTTCGCATGGTGATCCGTCACATGGCGACCTGTCTCATTATCAACTTTATCTTGTCAAATCTGGTTCTATGCCATATGTTTGTCATTCTGTATTTCAATCCCCATGGTATTCCCCGAACTTACGACTCCGCGAACCCAACTTGCTGAGCTGACCTATGACGACGCTACTGCGCTTTTTCAGATATTAAATCATCCGGACGTAACACGCTTCTATCCCCTGATCCCACTGGCCGCTCCCTCCGATCTGCACCCAGTTTTTGACAGGTTCAGGCAATGGTTTAACGAAGGTTCCGGAATCCGGTGGGGTATCAGACTCAAAGGGTCCGATCAACTGTTGGGTACGATCGGGTTACAGCAAATCAATAAGGAACATAGCGGGAATATCGTTTTCGCGCTCGCACCCCAGTTCTGGAAAATGGGCTTCGCATCCGAAGCAATAAAAGAAGTAATTCACTACAGCTTCAACACCCTTAATCTCCGGAGAATTGGAGCGGAAGTCCTCCCTGGAAATATGGCATCTGAGAACCTGTTATTGAAATTGGGATTCGGGTATGAAGGATTACTAAGAAACTGGATGCTTTGGCAGGGAGTCTATCATGATATCAAAATGTATAGCTACATTAAACCGTCTGAAATTTCCGGCGCTTAGGTAACTATTGCCCTGTAAAAACCTGGGAGTGTAGTCTAGCAGATCTGGTTCTTTTTAATATCACTGTTGCCAGCGCACCGGCGATTCGTCATAAACCACCGCCCGTCCAGGTTACCAGTACCTTCCTGCTACCTACCTTGTACCTTCCTTATAACTTCCTGTATCGTCCTTGTAGGTTTGATGTCATGTAACCTAAATGTTTGAAAACAGACTTCTGGAAGAATCTTAGCCGCGTGCTTGTGAAGTACAAGTCAAAAGCCAATAAGCGAAAGCCACGGTCGAGCCAACGGCCACAGCCTCAGTAACGGCCAATGACGGCTTCGAAAAAGCATTCCGGGGACACAGGCTCTGTTTCAACTAATTGCCCTAAGAACAGGAAAGGTATTTTTTCGAACTTCAGAAAACCGGCCTTTGCCGGTGAAGGATTCCGCAGATGAAGGATCGATTTTAAAGCCTACGGACAACAATGGCGTTTAAGTAGCTTATGCTTAATTATATACCTTTGCCAAAATTCTAAAACGCCTATGCGTCAGTTGTGGTGGAAATTGCTTTGTGTATTACTTCTCGGCTTTTCCATTATTGCGGGTTTTCTGGGTCCTGTTCCCGCGTTAGATATCCTTAATGAAACCATACGCAACCTCTATTTTCACGTACCCATGTGGTTCACCATGATCCTCCTTTTCCTGGGGTCCGTCATCTACGCCATACGATACCTGAGAACAGGCGATCTGAAATACGATATCAATTCTGCAGAACTCATAAAAACGGGAATCGTATTCAGTATCCTTGGTATGCTTACCGGTATGGAGTGGGCCAGGTTCACCTGGGGTGCTGCCTGGAGTAATGATCCCAAACAATTGGGTACTGCACTCTGTATGCTCATTTATTTCGCCTACCTCGTCTTAAGGAATGGTATGAAGGACGAGGAAAAACGGGCCCGGATCAGCGCTGTATTCAACATTTTCGCATTTGCTCTGATGATACCCCTGCTATGGATCCTTCCCAGAATGGTAGACTCCCTGCACCCTGGCAACGGCGGCAACCCCGGATTCAACACTTACGACCTCGACCGGGATATGCGAATCGTATTTTATCCTGCAGTTATAGGATGGACCCTTCTGGGTGTTTGGATTTCAACTATACAGATCAGGATCAAGCTCATTGAGTATCAACGTGAGAATTTCTAACCAATTTCAAAAACATCTCTCTTCATGCTTAAAAACCTGTTTCTGACCGTACTTTTCACGATTGGGTTTTCCGCTGTTTCAATGGCACAGGAACACAGTCCTGAAATGGCTGATTTACTGCGGAAAGACGGCAAAATATACGTGGTGGTTTTAGTATTAGCGACTATATTTGCCGGAATTATCACGTTCCTGGTACGCCTGGACCGGAAGATATCGAAACTTGAAAAAAATAAATAACCCCATTCTTAATCTAAAAATGCTATGGTAGAAACAGCAACTGCCAATCCCGCCAAACCTCAGGAGCATTATAGCTTCTTTCGTGGTGTAGAACGCAACTTCGACAAGGCGTCCACCTACACACGTTTTGAATCTGGTATCCTGGAACAAATCAAAGCATGTAACTCCGTTTACAGAGTGAAATTCCCGGTTCGCATCGGTGAAAAGATCGAAGTAATTGAGGCGTATCGTGTTCAGCACTCCCACCACAAGCTTCCCTGTAAAGGTGGCATCCGGTATAGCATGGATGTGAACCAGGATGAGGTTATGGCTCTTGCTGCTCTGATGACCTATAAATGTGCCATCGTGAATGTTCCCTTTGGCGGTGCAAAAGGGGGAATCAAAATCAATCCGAAGAATTACACAGTTTATGAACTGGAGAAGATAACCCGTCGTTATACCTCCGAGCTGGTGAAGAAGAACTTCATCGGGGCAGGAATCGATGTTCCGGCTCCGGATTACGGGACAGGCGCGCGTGAAATGAGCTGGATCGCAGATACATATGCATCTCTGAACCCAGGCGATGTCAACGCGCTCGGCTGCGTGACAGGCAAGCCCATCAGTCAGGGTGGCGTGCGTGGTCGTACTGAAGCTACCGGCCTTGGGGTGTTCTACGGTATCCGTGAAGCTCTTAGTGTCAAGGAAGACATGGATAAAATTGGTCTGACTACTGGTGTCGCCGGAAAACGAGTGATCGTACAGGGACTTGGCAACGTCGGTTACCATGCTGCTAATTTCTTCTACAACGCAGGCGCCATCATCGTTGGTATTGCCGAGTTTGAGGGCGGAGTTTACGATCCTAAAGGGATAGATCTTGATAAGCTCGTTGCTCACAGAAAATCAACGGGCTCCATTCTGGGATTCCCTGGAACTACTGAGTTTAAAAATAGTGCAGAGGTCATGGAACAGGAATGCGATATCCTGATTCCTGCGGCGCTGGAAAATGTGGTCAATGCCTCTAACGCCGATCGTATCAAAGCAAAGATCATCGGTGAAGGTGCCAATGGCCCTCTGTCTCCGGATGCTGATGAAATCCTGAACGCTAAAGGCTGCATGATCATACCGGATATGTATCTCAACGCAGGTGGTGTAACGGTTTCTTATTTCGAATGGTTAAAGAACCTTAGTCATGTTCGCTTCGGTCGTATGGATAAGCGTTTCAGCGAGAATCAGAATTCTCAAATCCTGCGCACTGTAGAAAACCTCACAGGTAAAGCTGTTTCTGATATAGAAAGAAAGCAACTGCTGCATGGTCCTGATGAAGTTGATCTGGTGTATTCCGGACTTGAAGATACCATGATCGGCGCCTACCATGAAATCAGGGATACCATGATCAGCATGAACATCCCCGACATGAGAACTGCTGCTTTCGTGGTAGCAATCAACAAGGTCGGTGTAGCCTACGAAGAACTGGGTATTTTCCCTTAAGACCTTTATACATTAATACAAGAAAACCGGAGGCGACTCCGGTTTTTTTATTTCAGGATGGGGACCCCTTCCTATTCAACATCGACTTCTTTCTCCTGCAACACTGCATCCCCTTCTGTAAGCCGGATATAGTATTTACCTGCCGGAACATTTCCTGCCTCGAAATCTACCTTGAAACGATGTCCGGTCTTGCCGAAGAATCGATCTTTGAAAACTGACTGTATCAGGGAGCCCTGGTCATTATAGACACCAAGGGAAAGGGTATGCGGTTCCGAAAACTGTTCTTCGAACTGAGCAACGATCCGCAGCACTTTAGGAGAGTAAACAGGTTGTCCGGCACCTTCACGCACACCCGTGACCCGATAATACTCCGGCTGTTCCTTGCCAGTCAAGGCCATAAGTTTTGCTATCAGCTTCTCTGATTGTGCAACCCGATGCGGGTCATAAGCTTCGCTTAGCGGGTGATCATTAGTCAGCACCCAAATGGCCTTCTGTCCCAATTCATCCAGCAGGAAAGCACCTTTCAGGTATTTCAACAGTTGAACCATCGTATCTCCGGATACTCCTGCGTAGACAAAGCTATCTGCCTTACCGGGCGCCATCGCCTGACTATTGGCGCAGAATGTCTGCACCCTGAGTGGTGCGGATTTCCAGGGAGCTACCAGAATGGCCTCTCCACCAAGCAATACCAATGGTTGATTAGCTGTATCCACAGGCCGGAATATCGTTCCGGGATCAACCTCTACCCTGAGCTGGGACCCGGTCCTGTTTTCCAGTTCCAGCGACAGTCCCTGCTTTTTATAGGAATCGCCAGTTGCCACAGCCCTGACAATAACCATTTTCCGGTTGAAGGCTTCAGACAGGGGAACTCTGAGTTGTTGCGCATTTGCGGGATTCGGGAATAACGCCAGACAAATAAGCGCCCATCCTATTCTTTGTATCATAATCTCTAAAATAAATATGCTTTCCTAAAAAACAGTTAACATCCGGACGGATGCACATTACATCAGTTGTTCGCGCTCCAGTTGCTTGAACACAGCCCGTATTTCACCGTAGGTATATTCATCTCCCAATCTCGCTTTCACAGTCCCAGCATGAGGGTCCTGTGTTTCTGCAATCACCTTTCGTATAGCCTGTTCTTTTTCAGGTTCTACCAGTTCAGAAAGCGTTACCTCACCCGATACAATAAAACTGGCGAGGTGGACTTCTATCGTGCTTCTGACCAGCGCTCTTTCCATGGCTATTTCGTCGATATTCATACCCTTTCTCAGCATTTTAAGGCTGATCGATCTGGTATCTTCCTTTTTCGCCTTTTTGTCTTCGGTTTCCGGAACCTCTACAGTTGTTCTGGTGTTATTCTGAAACGAATCAAGTAGCTTGCCAGGATTTTTTCCCTCAATCATACCGTTGATGAGTTCGGGAACTGCCATAATCTTTTCCCTTTTCCTCACCAGCTCTGTGTAGAGCGTGCCTACCTGGCTCTGATATTTCCTGACTTTTGTTTTCGTCTTACCGGATTCGATATGCAGTTTGCAGGCGGCTATCAATTCTGCCAGCTCTCTTTCAAAATAGCTTGTGGCTTTTCCGATTCTCTCCCGCAGCAGTTGGTTATCCATTTCTGAGGCTGAAAGAATGGCGCTTAACTGGCTACGGAACTTCTGACTATGTCCTTCGAAGGCGGATAGGGCACGGATCTGGCCATCCGACCATTGTACAGCCTCTGCCTGATGCGGTAGCTTTCGTTGCCGGTATAGCTGATGGTTTTCCCTGAAGCTGTTCAGCAATTCAGAGAAACTAAAACAATCAAACACCAGACTGGCAATGTATTCTTTCTGTGCCTTGATAAGTTCCTGCTGCAGCTCAGATACAGGAGCAGGACTTCCTATAAAGCTTCCAATCCTGGGATCTGTTGAAATGGCAGCGGGTGTTATCTCAGATGCGAGTACAAGTCCACCCAGCCGGGTTAGCCGGCTCAGTGCTACATATACCTGGCCGGCAGCAAACGATTCGCCTGCATCAATGATCGCTTTTTCGAAAGTCAGTCCCTGACTTTTATGTATGGTTACCGCCCAGGCAAGACGCAGTGGAAACTGATGGTAGCTCCCCAGTTCATCTTCTTCTACCTGGTCTTTCTGCTCATTGTACTGGTAACGGATATTCCGCCACACCTCTTTTTCAACCTGCAGCTCTTCCTGGCTTCCGGGGAACCGGACATAGATCTGCTCCTTTGCTATTTTGCTTACGATCCCAATCTTACCGTTATAATACCGGCGTTGTTCGCCTTTGTCGTTCCTGATAAACATCACCTGTGCGCCCACTTTGAGCGTCATCGACTTCTCTACAGGCAATGCATGCTCGTTAAAATCCCCGTGAACGGTGCCCTCAAAGGAATAGGGCTCACCAGATAGCCGTCTGAGTGCGTCATTGTTGATCTTGTCAGCTTTATAATTGTGAGAGGTGAGCATGATATATCCTTCCTCAGGATCTGGATAGAAGGAGGGGTCATGATACTTATTCAAAAGTCGAAGTTCTTCTTCGGAAGCAACATTATTCCGGATGCTGTTGAGCAGGTCGATAAACTTGTCATCCTTCTGGCGATAGACAGTTTCCAGCTCGATCGTAAGAGGTTTTACCTGCCGGATCACCTGAGCGTCGAAAAAGAACATGGTCTGATAGTACTCCCTCAGGTAATGCCATTCATCCTCTTTTACCACGGGGGGCAACTGGTACAGGTCGCCGATATAAAGCACCTGAACACCGCCAAAAGGCCTGGAGTAATCTTTCCTTACATGTCGTAGAATTCCATCCATGGCATCCAGAATATCAGCCCGCAGCATAGAGACCTCATCAACGACAAGGAGTTCCAGTTCCCGCATCAGTTTCTTCTTTTCGGCATTCATGCGCAATTTGGCCAGCAGTGTGTCCAGATCGAGACCGTTACCTCCGGTGAGTGAGAATCCCTTTCTTCTCACAGGTAGAAAATAACCAAGAGGGAGCTGAAAAAAAGAATGAACCGTGACACCTCCGGCATTTACGGCAGCAACACCAGTGGGTGCAACAATGACGGTTTTCTTTTTAGCGTTGTTAATTACGTTCTTTAAAAAGGTGGTTTTACCAGTTCCGGCTTTACCGGTCAAAAACAGATGGCGCGAGGTTTGTGTAACGAAAGCTGTAGCCAGCTCAAACTGGTGATTAGTTGAAGAGGGGTTCATAGTGAAAAAAATCAAGAAAAATTAAAGCTAATAAACAATGGTAAGATAGCAGTGCGCATACTCAAAATTACAACGCTTCCTTTAACTTAGACTAAAACTACTGTGCATGCGTCTCTTCGGAGTGCTGATCACGGCGCTCATTACAATCATCCTGATTCTGTTGCTTGACCGGCCGTCAGGGTCACTCCCGGCCCTTGGCCGATTGCTGAATCCTTATACGGGATGGGCAGCAGGTTTACAGGCGGAAGAAGACCAGGAACGGGAGCTGAAAGGATTGAAGGATCCCGTAAGGGTATGGCTGGATGACAGAATGGTGCCCCATATCCTGGCTGGTAATAATCACGATCTATATTTCGTTCAGGGCTATATACATGCCTGGTTCCGTCTATGGCAAATGGAGTTCCAGACACATGCTGCCGCGGGGCGACTCGGAGAGCTCGTGGGGGAAAAAACCGGTGCCGATCCGAAAACTGGTGAAAATATTAATCTGATCCTGCAGTTCGACAGAGGTCAGCGCCGCAAAGGCATGGTGTTCGGAGCAGAACGCTCCCTTCAGGCTATCGAATCCGACCCACGATCCAAAGAAGTCGTAGACGCTTACACTAAAGGTGTTAACGCCTATATCAACAACCTTGAAGTGGCTGATCTGCCGCTCGAGTATAAACTCATGGGGTACAAACCCGAGCCCTGGACCAATCTAAAAACAGCACTGTTGCTGATGTATATGGCGGATGATCTCACAGGTTACACTGAGGATATTCCCCTGACGCTTTTAAGAGACCATCTTCCCAAAGAAGTATTTGAACGATTGTACTCCGACAGAATAGCTGGGGAGCAGCCGGTAATACCCCCAGGTACCAGCTTTGATAATATCAGTATGCCCAATCTTCCGCAGCCAGAGGGAGATTCTCTCTGGAGCCGGTTCCCTGATTTTTCAGGAATGTCTTTCGAACGCTCCACCGGCACTGGCAGTAACAACTGGGCCATCAGTGGGGCCCATACATCCTCCGGGGCCCCCATCCTTTGTAACGATCCTCATTTGGGATTAAACCTGCCTGCGCTCTGGTTTGAGATGCAGCTGCAGGCGCCCGAAGTCAATGTTTACGGTGTTTCTCTTCCTGGCGCCCCGGGAATCATCATCGGCTTCAATGATAGCATTGCATGGGGACTCACCAATAACTATCGCGATGTCAAAGATTACTACGAGATCGAGGTCATCGACCGCGATTTCTACAACTTCGATGGCAAACCGAAGCAGTTTTCCCGGAAGGTGGAAGAGATCAGGATCAAAGGGCGCGAAACTTTTTACGACACGGTTATCTATACCCTTCATGGTCCGGTTATGTACGATGCTTCCTTTCCGGCCTGGCCCGGACTCAGGAATTTGTTCGCGGTTACCTGGATGGCACACCGGTCGTCAAATGAATTGCTTTCCATCCATCTTCTCAACAGGTCCCACAATTATATCGGCTTTACAGAAGCGATCAACCATTTTCAGTGTCCTGCTCAAAACATTGTTTACGCAGACCGGGCTGGAAATATTGCTATGTGGGGACAAGGGCAGTTCGTTAATAAATGGAGGGATCAGGGCCGGTTTATTATGAAGGGCAACACCAGCAGCACACTCTGGGGGCCGGATATTCCCATGACCGAAAATCCTCATGCACTGAATCCGGAACAAGGCTACCTCTCCTCCGCAAACCAGGTGACAACGGATACCAGTTATCCTTATTGGTACAATGGCTATTTTTCCAACTTCAGAGCCTGGGCCATCAATGGCTATCTCGATTATTTGCCACGAAGTGGATACAAGGCCACGCTCAATGAGTCCGATCAACCTTATACACTGCCCATGGCGGCACTTCAGAATAATAACTACTCTATTCTGGCTCAAAAACTCCTCCCGTTGATCAATTCAGGAATGCCTGAAAAAGAGCGTCGCCTTTTGGCAGACTGGACGGCTGAATACGAGGCGGATAGCAAGGCTGCAGCCGTGTTTCACCTGGTCTGGGTTCATCTGTATCAAAATATCTGGATGGATGAACTGGAACAGCTCCCTGTTCGCCTGTATCCGAATGAAGCTGTTACCATGCAGTTGCTGTTAAATGACAGTGTCTCCGTATTCTACGACGACCTCCGAACACCAGGGAAGGAGGGACTGAAGGAGTTAGTAGAGCTTAGCGTGCGACAGGCGCTGGACAGTCTTCAAAAGATAAGTGGGAGCAGCAACATTCCGGAATGGCAGCGAGTTAAAAATACCACCATCCGACATCTCAGCCGTTTGCCTGCTTTTAGTATTGAGGGCATCAATAATGGCGGATGGTCACATACTATCAATGCGACCACGCGGGATAAGGGTCCTTCCTGGCGGATGATCGTTGAGTTGGGAAAGGATTCCATCAGAGCCTTTGGTATTTATCCCGGCGGGCAGTCGGGGCGGCCGGGACACAAACATTATAGTGATTTTGTTGACGACTGGTCACAAGGCACCTATTACCGTCTCCTGTTTCTTCCCAGGGATCTAAAGCAGGCACCCGAAAATATCAGTGTTATATGGAATTTGAAACCTGAATCTCAATGAGAACGATCGCAGTTGTAATTGTTATTTTGTTGTTCACCATCGCTGCAGGATACTTTCTCCCCTGGTGGGGATTGGCTTTAGTAGCGTTTGCCTGCACTCTTGCCGGAAGATTACATCCCGGACCAGGATTCATAGCAGGCTTTCTGGGTGTATTTCTTGCCTGGCTCCTAGGTGGTCTGCTGAAAGATTTTCAGCAGGGTGGTCAGTTATCTCTGCGAATGGCACAGCTTTTCAAGCTGAATAATGGCTATCTTTTTCTTATAGTTGCCGCAGTTATTGGCGGAGTGGCAGGTGGGCTATCGGGGCTAACGGGAGCACTGTTCGGTAATTATCTCATGGGAAGAAGAACACGAAATGAAACCTGATGCCGGTACGAATACAGCGTCTGATCACTTTTCTGTCAGTAGGATTATTCATCCTGAAGATCATCGCATGGTATCTTACCAATTCTGTAGCCATTCTCACCGATGCACTTGAGAGCACGGTGAACATCATTACTGCTTTTCTGGGATTGTTTAGTGTCCGTCTGGCAGCAAAACCCAGAGACAGAAACCACCCTTTCGGTCATGGAAAGATCGAATTCATATCTGCAGCCATTGAAGGGGCACTCATTATCATAGCGGGTCTGATGATCATCTATGAAGCAATTGATCAGCTTATTGACCCAGCTTCGATAAGGGCGCTAAACCTGGGACTTGCCATCACCGCCTTTGCCGGGATCATCAGTTTTGTAGCCAGTTCGTATGCTATCAGGGAAGGCCGCAAACACCGGTCCGCTACCGTCGAAGCTGCGGGCCGGCATCTGCGAACGGATGCAGTATCCTCATTTGCAATTCTTGCGGGACTTTTGCTCCTGCTCCTTACAGGGTGGCAATGGCTTGATAGCGCTGTGGCCATCGTCTTTGCGGTTTATATCATTCTCACGGGGTACAGGGTTGTCCGGCGATCCCTGGCTGGCATCATGGACGAGACGGATGAAACCCGGATCGCCGGGGTTATTTCGTTTTTACAGGCCCATCGGCGTCCGCAATGGATCGACCTGCACAACCTCCGGGTCATACAGTTTGGAGAGGTCATGCATATGGATGCTCATGTTACCCTTCCCTGGTATTATCTGGTGGCAGATGCAGAAAAGGAAATCCATGCGCTGGAGGATCTGATCAGGGAACGCTACGGGGGCAAGGTGGAGGTCTTCCTTCATATCGACGCCTGTGCCCCCTATTCCTGCAAGCTGTGTGCTTTGAATGACTGCCCTGTCAGACGGGACGTCTTTAGGGAACAACTAGTCTGGGACCTCGAGAATGCGTGGGTGGATGCCAAACACGGTAAACCATTATTACACCCTGGTCAGCTATAAGGGCTGGTTTTCCACCATCTCCGGTATGGAGCGGGTCTCCACGAAATACATCTGCAGCAGACCCTTATTCTTGGCCTCTACTTCTCCGCGGTAGGTACAGTTGAAACGGTGTTTGATCAAGTCATAGGTATTTTGTGAAATGTTGATCTTTCCGCTCTCACTGCTTTGTTCCATCCTCGCTGCCGTATTCACCGTATCACCCCAGATATCATAGGCGAACTTCTTAATTCCGACGATCCCTGCGACTACCGGACCGCTGTGAATCCCCAGCCTGATATCAAAGGTCTTATCACCCAGCAGGCGTTTTCGCTGTTCCATGAAGGCAAGCATTTCAAGTGCAGCCTGTACTGTCCTGACAGCGTGATCTTCCATGGCATTCGGCAGGCCGCAGACAGCCAGATATGCATCACCGATGGTTTTAATCTTTTCGATTTGGTGGGTGGAAAGAATGTCGTCAAAAGCCTTGAAACAGGTATCAAGTTCATTCACCAGTTCCTGTGGCGACATTCTTTCACTAGCCTTCGTGAAATCTACAAAATCAGTGAATAATACCGACACCTCATCGAAATACCGGGCTTCCGAACTGCCTTTTACCTTTAGCTCTTCAGCCACTTCCATCGGAAGTATGTTCAGCAGCAATGCATCGGATTTATGTTTCTCCTCTTTGAGCTCCTCGTGTTTTTCTTCCAGTTCCTGTTTCTGGCTGATCACTTCGGTGGTGCGTTGGGCAACGAGTCGCTCCAGTTCTTCCTTGCGCGATTCGAGTAAGCGTTTTTTCTCCAGTTCCTGCTGGATAGCTTGTTCCGAAAGCTGTTGTACCTGCTCCAACTGCCGTTCCAGGTTTTTGTTCGTAAGGGCATTCTCCCGTGCAAGAAACACGGCCATGGATATGGGGATACTAAGAATGGCGCCCGCCATCAGCAGAACGATGAGTGCTCCCGCCCAACCTGTCAGGTGAATTGAATCACCCATGTATCCCAGCCCTGTCAGAAACACCACAAAAAGACTGAACATCAGTATTCCCGTTCCAATAACACCAGCACCAGGCATTCGTTTAAATATGGCCCGTGTTACGACAATCAGTGCTTCTGTAATTACAGTGAGTAAAATGATCAGATAGCTGTTTCCGCCAACAGGGTTGACATCAAGTACTGTAAGGATCAGGGAGAGGGCGATAAGGCCCGTAATGATCCCGAACCGCAGCTTCTTTTTAGAAAACATCTCATTGATCAAACCTGAGAACCCAAAGAAAGCCAGGCACATGACCCAGGTGGTAGCCTCCATCACGACCATCTGGGTTTCCACCTGATCAGCGGTATAGATAATCCAGATGATCAGAAAGAACCCTGCAAGTGAAAAAGTGAAGATGCTGAAGAACAGATGCGCTTTATTCTTTCTTCTGAATAGGAAAAGGAACAGGTGTTGCAGCGCAAAGGCAAGGAACACGCCAAAGAAAAACAAGAAGATAAACGTAATGCTTAATGCTGATTCTATCGTGTCGTTGAATAGCTGTTCGGACATTCCCATCTGCGCGAAGAAGCCCACATCATCGTCCTCAAAACGATCGAGCAGTTTTTTCCAGTTGTAGTTGACATACCGAACCGCCAGCACGTGGCGGCCTGTGTCCTCAAATACAAACGTGATCAGATTCATCGAGGGGTCCACATACACAAAACTGTCCTTAACGAGCTTGCCATTCGTTCTTAATTTCTGCCCATTCAGGTAGACTTCAGAGGCTCCATAGTGATCCAGGGAAATGGATACGGGTGTATGCAGCAGTGTACTGTCAATCTGCAGATGCAATCTGAACCAGCCAACACCTTCGAAAAAATCAGGAGGTGTACCGGTCTTGCCCTTTTTGGTGATGGTATTGGTATTGACGAGCTCCCAGTCCGAGTCCGGGTAGTCTCTCTGTGCACGGCTCGTATCATCTCCTTTTTGATACAGCCACATGTCCAGTTCAACAGTCCTTTGCAGACTGTCTTTGGAGAGGAACTTGAAGGGTACCCCCTTGCAATGGGTGGCAAAGGACAACAACAGGATCAGGGAAACCGCGAATCTCATTTGTCTCCAAAATACTATATATTCACATTGCTTGTATCCCTTGTCTAAGTATTTTCCGGCGAAGGTTGTCAGGATTTTTCCTCCCAGACCTGTGCAAGGTTAACCAGCACCTCTACCGACTTCTGCATATCCTGAACACTGACATATTCCTGTTTGCTGTGAATGCCCATTTCGCCTGTAAAAAGGTTGGGGCAGGGGAGACCCATGAACGACAGTCTGGAGCCGTCAGTTCCACCGCGAATGCTCATGCGTTTCACATCCAGGCCGGATCGCTTATAGGCTTCTTCTGCATGATTCATGACCTGCGGGTGCTGATCGAGTATCTCTTTCATGTTCCGGTATTGTTCCTGTACGATAATCTCTGTAGACACTCCGGGAAATTCCCTTACGGTCTCTTCCACCAGCGCCCGCAGGCGTTCTTCATGCTGCGCAAGCAGCGTAGTGTCAAAATCCCGCACGATAAAGGAGACCGTGGCTTTTTCCAGCACGCCCTCAATTTGCGTAGGGTGAACAAAACCTTCCATTCCTTCAGTCGATTCCGGGCACCATTCTTTTCTGGGTAATTTATCCACAAAAGCCGCCGCGGCTTTTATCGCGCTCACCATTTTGCCTTTGGCATATCCTGGGTGGGCACTGATGCCATGAAATACGACCTTTACACCATCTGCTGAAAAAGTCTCCCCTTCCAAATGGCCGCGTTCACCACCATCGAGTGTATAGCCGAAGTCAGCACCCAGTTTCTGCATGTCTACAGCCTGCACCCCGCGACCGATCTCCTCATCAGGTGTAAACAGAATCCTGATCTTTCCATGGGCGATTTCAGGATGTTGGACGAGGTAATTGGCCAGATCCATAATAATCGCCACACCAGCCTTGTCATCAGCTCCCAGCAGCGTAGTGCCGGAAGCCGTGATGATATCATCGCCGATCCGCTCGCTCAGATATGGGTGGTCCTTTGTCGAAACCACTACAGTTGGGTCGTCCGGTAGTACAATGTCTTTCCCGTCCCAGTTCATATGCAGTACCGGTCTCACGCCTGCACCGCTGCAATCCGGCGCTGTATCCACATGGGCACAGAAACAAAGAACAGGAACCTGCTTTTGTGTGGTTGCCGGTATTGTCGCGTAAACGTATCCGTGCTCGTCCAGAATAGCATCTTGTATTCCCATGGCTTTCAGCTCATCAACCAGAATCCGGCTCAGATCCTTCTGTTTTTCGGTCGAAGGCTGAGACTCAGAATGCGGATCGCTCTGTGTATCCACCTGTACATATCTTATGAATCGGTCTGCTACGGTATGCTGGTAATTCTGAATGGCCATAATCGTATTGTATGTTAAGGAAATGGCGACAATATTACCAAGTTTCTCCTTATTGTACGGGAACCGCCCACGACTGCAGCCGGCCAGGCAGTTCTCAAATATCGATATGTACTAATTTTGCAGGCTGACTAGTAGAAGATGATGCAATTATACCCGGCGCATGCCGCGGAAGCACTGGAGTTCGATAAGGTACGGGAGTTGCTGAAAGCCAAATGCCGAACCGATAATGCTAAGGAACGAGTAGAAGAACTGAGGTTTCATACAAAGCTGGAGTATGTTGCCCGGGAACTGCAGCAAACGGACGAGTTCCGGCAGTTGCTGTCCGGTAGCGATTATTTCCCGAATGATTTCACCCGTAATATTCAAAAGGAACTCCGGCTCCTGGCCGTACAGGGAGCAGTTCTCGGCGGACAGGAACTGCTGGCCATGCAGCAGCTGGCGCTTAGTATCAGAGATATCCTGCTATGGTTCAAACGCCATCAGGAGCTCTATCCGGAGTTACGGGCCTTGACTGCCGGTATCACGTATGAAAAAGCCATCTCAGAAACCATAGGTGCGGTGGTGGATGAGAACGGCACTGTCAGGGATACTGCTTCTAAAGAGTTATCCAGGATACGGGCGGAATTGTCCCATTCCCGTTCTGACCTTCGTAGAACCTTTGAATCCATCCTGCGAAAACTGGCCAGGCAGGGATATCTGGCCGATATTTCTGAAGGTTTTCTCAATGGGCGTCGCACCGTTGCTGTGGCCGCAGAATATAAACGGGTAGTCAAAGGCATACTTCATGGCGAAAGTGAAAGCTCCAGGACGGTATTCATAGAACCTGAAGAAGTGATCGAAATCAATAACGAAATCTTCAGTCTCGAAAGGGCAGAAGGAAGGGAGGTGCACCGGATCCTCGCTGAAACTACCAGGGTACTGGCAAAGTATCACAGTCTGTTGGAACAGTATTATCTGTTGGTCGGACAGTTCGACTTCATCCGGGCAAAGGCCCTGCTGGCAGTAGATATGCAGGCAGTACAGCCGCGCCTTAGCCCGCATCCCGGACTACAGATCATCAAGGCATCCCATCCGCTTTTACTACTGCACAACCGTGCTTCCGGAAAGCCGACCATACCCACTCAGGTTCACCTCGACCGGCACCAGCGGATCCTGATCATTTCCGGGCCCAACGCCGGAGGAAAAACCGTAACTATGAAGACGGTGGGTTTGCTCCAGCTGATGGTGCAGTCCGGCCTCCTTGTGCCCGTTCATCCGGATAGCGAATTCGGGATATTTAAGCAGTTGATGATCCACATTGGTGACACCCAAAGCATCGAACATGAACTAAGTACCTACAGCGCCCACCTTCGGGACATGAAGTATTTCCTCGATTTCGCCAATGGAAAAACCTTGTTTTTCATTGATGAACTGGGTTCTGGCTCCGATCCCAATCTAGGAGGTGCATTTGCAGAAGCTATTGTTGAGGAACTGGCCCGGAAACATGCACTTGGGATCATCACCACCCATTACCTCAATCTGAAGGTAATGGCAGGGAAGGTACCGGGAATCACCAACGGCGCTATGGCATTTGACGAAGAACACCTGGAGCCACTCTATCAGCTTGTCCTGGGAAAGCCGGGCAGCTCCTACACATTTGCGATAGCACAGCGGACAGGGATGCCGGCAAAAATAATCGACCGTGCCCGTCAAATCACCGACCGTGGCCATTTCAAGCTCGACAAGATGTTGCTGCAGACTGAGCAACAGGCAGTCAGGCTAAGTGAAAAGGAAAAAAAGCTGGATGCCTTGCTGAAGCAGCATGAAACAACAAAGCAGAAGTATGAGGATCTTACCGATAAGGAGCGTCTAAAACAGCATTATGAAACCCTGAAGCTCCAGAATAAGATTAAGAAGGAAGAACTGGACTATCTCCGTGATATGGAACGGAAGTTCAAACAGATCATTCACGACTGGAAGAAAGCGGAGAATAAACAAGAAGTCATTGCGGCGGCCGAAAAGGTCTTATTCAGAAAGAAACAGATTGAAGGCAATCAGGCGGCGGCACGGAAGGCGGATAAGAATTACCAGGTCGTCGGAGGAGCGCCACAGATCGGCGATCTGGTGCGGCATCAGGTCAATCACCAGGTGGGTACCATTGAGGAGATACGGGACAAGAGAGCAATAGTCAGGATTGGACAGATGCCTTTCAACGTGACACTGGAAGAATGGGTGGTGGTAAAACGCAAAGATCGGAAGAAGAATAACGGCCAGTAGAAATATTCACCGGCCTGCTTTTTATGATTAGTTGAAAAAATCAGGATCATGAAAAGCAGGGCCCATTTTAGATCACATCCGATCCATCCCATGCTGGTGGGATTCCCAATTGCCTTTTTTATAGGAAGTTTTGTGTTCGACCTGCTCGCACAACTTACTGAGAACGACGCCTTTACTGATAGCGCGCGTTATCTCATCATCGGCGGAATTGCCTCTGCACTGCTTGCGGCCATCCCTGGAATTATCGATTTCATTTACACAGTGCCCCCAAAGAGTTCAGGAAAGGACAGGGCTGCGAAACATGGGATCCTGAACGTCCTTATTGTTGCGCTGTTCGGGATCATACTCTGGTTGCGGGATGATGTTTCTCCCCTTGTCCTTCTTCTGCTGGAATTTGCTGGTTTGGTAGGGCTGGCCTTCTCTGGATGGATGGGCGGAACGCTGGTATATCGTAACCAGATCGGTGTGGATGTACGCTATGCAGACGCGGGAAAATGGCAGGAAACGGATCTGGATGGAAACCAGACAGAATATGATCTGGGTCCGGAAGATCAGTTAAAAGATAACCAGATGAAACTGATCCGGTTAGGAGAGGAGCGCTGGGTGCTTGGCAGAACAGGAGGTGAATACGTTGTGTTCGAGGACCGCTGTCCACACAAGGGAGGATCACTGGCAGGCGGTGCACTGGTCTGCGGTCAGGTGCAATGTCCCTGGCACGGCAGCCAGTTCGAGATCACGACAGGCACCCTTACCGCCGGCCCCGCGAAGTCCGGCATCAAAACTTATCCCGTTTCCGTTAGTGCCGGACGTCTGATCTTTAAGCGCTGACCGGTCATTTCGGATACTGGCATAGTGTTGTTAGCCTCTGGCGTAAGCTGGATAGGCATGAGATTCTTTAGAGCTGTTATTATAATTATCGTAGTCCTGGTTTTGAATTATACCTCTGGCTGGACCTATGAGACCGGTACGGAAACCACCGTGCCTATTGAGGACACCGTTATTGTTCCTGCAAGCGACCGGTATGCTTATATGTCGGCACTTAAATGGGCATTTCTGGGCAGAAATTACCGTCGCGAATGGTCAGTGCCGGTTGCCATGCCGGTATTCCATATCAGCACAACCAAGGGTGGTTTCACCATAGAAAAACTGGGGGGCGGACAACAAACCACCAGCCTGCATCTGATCAACAATGACGGTTCGGAGTGGGTACTCCGCTCCGTCGATAAGAATGTGGAGCTGGCCATTTCACCAAAGATCAGAAACACCTTTATACAGGATATCGTACAGGATCAGATTTCTGCTGCCCACCCGTACGGACTCCTCACGATTCATACACTTGCCCGATCTGCGGGGATACCTGCGCCAACCGCAGAACTCTATTATGTACCAGATGATCCCAATCTGGACACTTTCCGGCATCGATTCGCTCATAAAGTCTGTATGTTATTGCCCAAAGCCATAGATGGCGCCAGTGGTGATATGGAAGATACCGACGAAATCCAGGAGGAACTGCTGGATAGTTCAAATCGATACAGGGTTTTACAGGAAGAGGTGCTTACAGCGAGGTTGCTTGACATGTTACTGGCGGACTGGGACCGCCACCAGGGACAACTGGAGTGGGCTATGAAGGATTCTGCCGGACTGACCTGGCTTTATCCTGTGCCGGAAGACAGGGATCAGGCCTACTTCAGAGCATCTGGCGTCATACCTTTCGTGATCAGCAAACTGGCACTGCCACATATGGTCGGGTTTAAAGAGAAACCAAAGAATCTCGCTAAACTCAGTAAAAAATCACATCAATTCGATCGCAATTATATGAGTCGGCTCGATCGCCAGGATTGGATCCGGCTGATCAGGGAATTTCAGAATCGACTTACGGATTCGGTGATCCATGCTGCAGTGAGCCAGATGCCGCGAGAGGCCTACCTGATATCAGGTGCAGACATTGAGGAAAAGCTTCGGGAACGAAGGAACGGGTTGCTGGAGCACGGTCTGGAATATTACAGGTTCTTATCGGACGAAGTTTTACTTCGAAGCAGTCTGGAACCCGAAAAGTTTAGTATAACTACAAGTGGAGATAGTACCACGGTTACCGTTACTGACCTGAACAGCGGCGACGAGTTGTACCGCCGCGTGGTATTGCCGAAAGAAACCAGCAAGATCAAGATCCTGAACCTCGATCACAACGACCAGGTTGATCGCAGTGCTCATAGAGGACGCATTAAGCTGGAGCTGGTTCCCAGACCGGCACCGGAGGCAGACGAATCAACAGCGGGGAAATGATCTATAAAACAAAGCCTGGGCAAAGGCCCAGGCTAAGCGCATGCCAACCGTCTGAGGTGACTGCTGGCTGTCTGTATTGTCCAATCAACTCATTTCCGCAAAGTATTTATGGAAGTAGGGTAGCGTCTCAATGCCTTTGTAATAGTTGGCAACATCAAACTTTTCATTTGGTGAATGGATATTATCATTGTCCAGACCAAAGCCCATCAGCACTGTTTTCAGACCCAGCACCTTTTCAAACAGGGCTACAATAGGAATACTTCCCCCACCTCTGGTTGGGATCGGTTCCTTGCCAAAAGCGGTTTTCAATGCTTCCGCAGCCGCTTTGTAGGCAACAGAATCCGTGGGTGTCACCACAGGCTCTCCGCCATGGTGAGGAGTTACCTTCACCTTAACGGACTTAGGTGCGATCGACTCGAAGTATTTGGTGAACATTTCGGAAATTTCATGAGAATCCTGATCAGGGACCAGACGCATGGATATCTTAGCGTAGGCTTTGGAAGGCAGCACTGTCTTGGCACCTTCTCCGGTGTAACCACCCCAGATACCGTTCACATCCAGCGTAGGGCGGACACCTGTATGTTCCAGCGGCGAATAATCCTTTTCTCCCCGCAGGGCATCTACGCCCAGCTCGGCAGCATATTCTTTCTCATCGAAAGGTGCGCTGTTCAGGGCCTTACGCTCTTCCGCAGACAGCTCTACAACCTTATCATAGAAACCAGGGATGGTGATGTGGTTATTTTCGTCATGACAGCTTGCGATCATCTGGCAGAGAACATTGATCGGATTAGCGACAGCGCCACCGTATACACCGCTGTGCAGATCGCGATTTGGTCCGGTCACCTCCACCTCCATATAGGCCAGGCCGCGCAAGCCCGTCTCGATGGAAGGGTGTTCCATGCTGATCATCGAGGTGTCGGATACCAGAACGATATCGGCTTTTAGCTTTTCTTTATTGGTCTCGAGAAATTTACCGAGGTTGGAAGAACCAACTTCTTCCTCACCCTCGATCATAAACTTTACATTACAGGCGAGCGTATTGGTGGCATTCATTACTTCCAGTGCCTTAACGTGCATGAACATCTGTCCTTTATCATCGCAGGCGCCTCTTGCGTAGATCTTACCGTCCTTTACGACAGGCTCGAAGGGGCCGCTGTGCCAGAGCTCCAGCGGATCTGCAGGCTGCACATCGTAGTGACCATATACAAGGACAGTGGGAGCTGAGGGATCGATCATCTTTTCACCATACACAATCGGATGACCATCTGTAGGGCAGATCTCGGCATGATCACATCCAGCCTTTAAAAGATTTTCCTTCACAGCTTCCGCACAACGGGCGACATCGCCCTTAAACTTACTGTCAGCACTAACTGAGGGAATACGCAATAAATCTAAAAGTTCATCGAGGAACCGTTGTTTGTTTTGGGAGAGGTAGTCATTCCAAACTTGCATGATATTGATTTTTAGGCTTCAAAAGTAAGAGAAATGGACAAGGACTGCCGGTGGCAGGCGTTATATCGGGGGTGAAAAAGCAGGGGGAACTTCTGAAACCTTGTGCTGTAGAGGCTTAGGGGCATTCAATTTTTTATGCTGCTGAGCAGAAGTCGGGATAAAACCAGAGCATTGTTTGCCCTTCCGCGACATGCCCTTTTTTTACGTAACTTTGCCCACTTTTAAACTACTCTTCCATATATGAAGTTGTCGCTATTCAAGTTCGACTTACCATTAAATCTCATAGCTCAGCATCCTGCAAAGTCGCGTGAAGAAAGCCGCCTCATGGTGGTGCATCGCGAAACCGGAAAGATCGAGCATAAGGTTTTCAAGGATATTCTCGGGTATTTCGACGACAAGGACGTGATGATCGTAAACAACACCAAGGTGTTTCCTGCCCGCCTCTACGGACGCAAGGAAAAGACCGGTGCAAAGATCGAGGTGTTCCTGTTAAGGGAGCTGAACAAGCCTAACCGTCTTTGGGATGTCATTGTAGATCCCGCAAGGAAGATCCGTGTTGGTAACAAGCTCTACTTTGGCGACAACGATGAGCTGGTAGCGGAGGTAATTGATAATACCACTTCACGCGGCCGCACCATCCGTTTCCTGTTTGATGGAGATGACGAAGGTTTCCGTCAGATGCTGGATAAGCTGGGTGAGACGCCCCTTCCCAAATACATCAAGCGCAAGCCAGACGAGGAAGATAAGGAGCGCTATCAGACAGTATATGCCAAATATGAAGGTGCTGTTGCGGCCCCGACTGCGGGACTGCATTTCAGTCGCGAGCTGATCAAACGTCTGGAGATCGTTGGTGTTAAGTTTGCGGAGGTAACACTTCATACCGGTCTTGGTACTTTCCGTCCGATCGAGGTGGAGGATCTTTCCAAGCACAAGATGGATGCTGAGTACTTCCGGGTAGATGATTATGCCTGTCAGATCGTTAATAAAGCCAAAGTAGAGGGTCGCAGAATCTGTTCTATCGGTACTACTACCATGAGGGCTATTGAGAGCTCCGTGACAGCACAGGGCCTGATGAAGCCGGGAGAGGGCTGGACCAATGTGTTCATTCATCCGCCATACGAGTTCAACATTGCGGATTCACTGGTTACAAACTTCCATCTTCCCAAGACCAGTCTGTTAATCATGGTGGCTGCCTTTGGTGGCTATGATCTGGCAATGGAAGCTTACCAGACTGCCATAAAGGAGAAATACCGCTTCTTCAGCTACGGAGATGCGATGCTTGTTATTTAGCGGGCCGTTGGCCGTTGGCCATTGGCCATTGGCGGGCGAAGGCGAAAGCCAAGGCCAGGAGACTGTAAATTAAACTGTGTCAAGTTGAGAAAAGATTCATCAACTTTAAACGCAGAATATGGCTAGAAAAGATTCAACTGGTTTTAATTTAAGTGAAGAGGTTCGTCAACAAGCATTAGAGCAGT
>JAEYQO010000117.1 GCA_023409975.1 Bacteroidota bacterium
GTGTGATCCTGATTGCTCTTTTCTGGTCAAAGTCTATTGATTACAGGTTGTTTATCAAGGGTATCAAGCAAATCTTTCTTCCTTTAACAGGTATTTGGATAGTCTACTGGATTAGTTTCAATGTAATTCATGGCCAATCAATTGCTCATTATGATTTTAACCTGCAGGAGGCATTTAGTTGGCAAAGCGCAGGCCCAAAGTTGTTGAGAAATCTCGTCCACGTATGGTTCGCGGATGATTTTTTCCCGGGAGCTATTAGATCCGAGTTTTATAGGGTGGCTGCTGGCCAGGCTGCGCGGTATTCCCTGGCTATAGTAATTCTTTTAACAGTACTTGGAGGTTTTATCCGATTCAGGGAAATGCGTCCTGTCTGGAAGGTGGTCTACACTAGCTGGATTCTGAGTTTGATCAGTCTTATTTTGATCCTCCCGTTCTGGTTGAAGGACAGCTTAATGTATACAAATGACCGTTACTATTACGTGCCCTCTTTATTTCTGTTGCTACTGCTAGCTGTGTCTGTAGTTCAGATCCGACAAAAGATCTTACGCTATACAATAGGAGGCATATACCTGGTATTCTGCCTGTTGGGAACCATACATATTGTTTTGAAGGCACGTGAAGCGGGACAGGTTTTTTACAGTATGATTGATTCGTTCCGGTGGCAGGACCGCAGTCATGTCGTTTTTCTGAACTTGCCCAACAATCTTGAGGGAATAGGAATTATTCCTGCAGGAACCCCACGCTACTTTAACATGCATTTGTTTGTTTTTGATAAGGATACGATTAAGGGAAGGGTTTATGATGCTGCATCGTATAATCTGATCGATCGTGAAAATGGTGCTCATGTTACGGTACTTGACAGTGTGACGTTAAAAGTCACATTGAATCAATGGGGCACCTGGTGGTGGGGGAGAAATCACGGTTTGACAAGTCATGAAAATGAACTTTACCAGCTTGATCTTACAGATCCGGGACACGAATACATCATGAAGTTTAAACAACGTCCCGCGGATATGGTCGTTCTGTACCAGGTCGGAATATCGTGGAAGGAAGTCTCTTTTGACAAACGGGGAGAGGAACAATGGTAGTTTACCGTTAGCTCCTCAGGGAAGACTGTTTGGTAAACAGCAGCAGATAGACGATTACAAACAGAAGTGAAGTCACACTTGAGGCAACGATTTTCAAAAGTAAATATCCAACATTGCTAAAGCTCCACAACTCGATGGTAAAGAATGTAGCGTGATGGATAAGGATGAGGAAGCCGCTATATACGAGAAACGGAAGCCAGCCCATGTTCTTCACGCCGGGTGACTGGTTAGGATACTCTGAAAGATTCTTCGGCAGCAGCGCATTCAAAACGTTCGTCCGCAAATAGGCCATTAGCACGGTCGCGAAAGCATGCATTCCTGCTGTATCCATAAAGCTGTCTACGGTGATGCCCATTGCAAATCCAAGGCAAAGAAGCAACCATACCGGGGTTTCTAAAGGCAGCAGAAGAATGAATATGGGGTACAGATAGGGTATAAAAACAGGGAACCCCTGGGGTTGAGCCCACCAGCGCAGGTGTATCTTGTTCAGGATATAGACCTGGATCAGCACGATGATACAGAACCTAAAAAATGTTTTCAGATAAATACTCATTGCGCGTTCCTTGTCGAGTCTTCCAGCCTCCTTCTTTCGTTCATAAATCTGTCTTCAACCACATAAACATATTGCAGGTTCCGGAAATTGGTAGCACTTTTGATATACAGTACCTGCAGATTGTTCTTTGCTTCCACCTTTTTGCGAACCACTGTTCCGATCAGCAGGTCGGTGGGAAAGAAGGAGTAACTGGTGGTAAACACACTGTCGCCGATATTCACCTTGATCTGTTGGGGAATATCCTCCATAAGCAGAATATTGGGAACACCTTCCTGCCAGGTCACCGAACCCATGGTACCATCTTTCAGCTTTCCACTCACTTTCTGTTTGACGCTCAGAATTGAGAGTACACTCGAAAAGTTGTCTGATACATGAATCACTCTTCCTACGACGCCGGTACCTGAAAGTACAGCCATATTTCTGGTTATGCCATGGCTGGCGCCCCGGTTGAGGGTGATGTAATTATTTTCTGCGGTAACGGAATTATTGATCACCCTTGCTGTACGGTAGACATAGGATGCGAAGCGGATCAGATGGGTGCTGTCAGGATCTGTGATCCGTCTTGTGACCACTGTGTCCGGAAGCGTGTCGACGCTCTTGTATTCGGCTAGTTGCAGGCGAAGACGGGCATTTTCCGTAATCAGACTGTCGTTCATACGCTTCAACCCGAAATAATAGACCACGTCCTCCCTTTTCTGATACACAATACCAACGGCAGTGTTGGCAGAACTCAGGACCTCATTTCCCTGCAGGGTATTCGTTCGGGCAATAATAAAGACACATATTGCTTCAATGATCAGAAACAATATCAGATTAAAAAACCGGCGTATGAAAAGTATGAAATTACGCACCAGTCAAGCTTTTTGCTCCGGTAATCTACGGAACAGGACGAATTTAGGGAACTGTAGTTTAATGTCCCTTCATCAAAAAGGGCATACGCGTCACGTGCTTTAAAGCCATGCCAGTACCGCGAACTACAGCACGAAGCGGATCATCAGCCACATGAACCGGCAATTTGATCTTGTGTGCAATCCGCTTGTCCAGGCCACGCAGCAAGGCACCACCACCTGTCAGGTATAGTCCTCTGCGATAGATATCGGCAGCCAGTTCCGGTGGTGTGCTTTCCAAAGCTTTAAGGATGGCCTCTTCAATTTTGAAGATCGATTTATCCAGTGCTTCAGCCACCTCCTGATATGAAACCATGATTTGCTTGGGTATACCAGTTACAAGGTCACGACCATTTACAGCAATATCATCAGGGGGGTTATCAAGATCTTTCAGAGCTGATCCCACATGGATTTTAATCTGCTCAGCAGTACGCTCACCGATCATCAGACTGTGATAGCGGCGCATCGCTTCCATGATATCAGCGGTAAATTCATCTCCGGCAATGCGGATAGACTGATCGCAAACGATACCGCCAAGTGCGATCACAGAAATTCCTGTGGTACCACCGCCGATATCTATGATCATATTACCAGTTGGCTCTTCCACATCAATGCCAATACCCAAAGCTGCTGCCATCGGCTCGTGGATCATATAGACTTCCTTGGCACCTGCCTGTTCCGCTGAATCGTTAACCGCGCGTTTCTCCACCTCTGTAATGCTGGAAGGGATACAGATCACCATACGCCAGCTGGGGGGGAACAAAGGCTTCTTTGCGAATACCAGTTTGATCATTTCACGAAGCATCCCTTCTGCCGCATTGAAATCAGCAATGACGCCATCTTTCAGGGGGCGGATCGTCTTGAGATTCTCATGCGTCTTTTCGTGCATCATCATAGCTCGTTTACCGACGGCTATGATCTTGTTTGTAGTACGGTCTATGGCAACGATAGAAGGCTCATCAACAACAACCTGGTCGTTATGTATGATCAATGTATTGGCAGTGCCCAGATCTATGGCGATCTCCTGTGTCAAAAAGCTAAACAATCCCATATTTGCGCGGTCAGCAGCTTAGTTTTGGAAAATATTGGCAAAGGTGCGAAAAAACAGGTGGTTTTGGTGGAATCCACTGTTTTTTTTCTCCTGCTACAAATTTAGAATCTGTACTTCATAGCAACAGTTTTCACAATGCATAGTTTATCCACTTATGTGGGAACTATATTATGTATCCGGAACGGGATTTTGTTGGATTTGCCGCAATTCGTAGGTTTTTTTGAGCCCCGAACTGAATCTGAAAACCTTTTTCGTTTACCTTTGCCCCTCGGGCGTTGAGCCCGATTTTCATATCTGCTCATCGCGCCAGTCAAAAGCCTTCGAAAGTACACGGCTTTTGCACCTCAAGTTTGATTTCATTTTATGCCTCGCGATAATTCAATTAAATCAGTCCTGATCATCGGCTCGGGCCCCATTGTTATAGGTCAGGCCTGCGAATTCGACTATTCAGGTTCCCAGGCTGCCCGCAGTCTCAGGGAAGAAGGGATCAAAGTCATCCTGATCAATTCTAATCCTGCTACCATCATGACAGACCCAATCGTAGCCGATAAGGTCTATCTGTTGCCGCTGGAAGTGGAAAGTCTGGAACAGATTCTGGAAGAGAACGAAATCGATGCAGTGCTTCCGACAATGGGTGGACAGACTGCACTGAACCTGGCCAAGGAAGCTGATGAGCTCGGTGTCTGGGAAAAGTATCAGGTTCGTCTGATCGGCGTTGATATCAAGGCAATTGACAAAGCAGAAGACCGGGAACAGTTCCGTCAGTGGATGATAGAACTTGGCGTTCCTGTAGCAAAGGCCAGGACGGCGAACTCGCTGCTGGAGGGCAAGGAGTTTGCCCAGGAGATCGGAATTCCAATAGTGATCCGCCCTTCCTTCACACTGGGTGGTACCGGTGGAGGACTGGTCTTTAACCGGGAAGAACTGGAGCCTGCGCTGGAACGAGGTCTTACAGCCTCTCCCATCCACGAGGTACTGGTAGAACAGGCGGTGATGGGTTGGAAGGAATTTGAACTGGAATTGCTCCGCGATGCTGCCGACAATGTTGTGATCATCTGTACGGTTGAAAACTTCGATCCGATGGGCGTTCACACGGGCGACAGCATTACGGTGGCTCCCGCCATGACACTTAGCGATACTGCGTTTCAACTGATGCGAAACACCGCTATGAAGATGATGCGCGACCTGGGCAATTTTGCAGGCGGTTGTAATGTCCAGTTTGCCCTGAATCCGGAAACTGAAGAGATCATAGCAATAGAGATCAACCCGAGGGTAAGCCGTTCCTCTGCCCTGGCTTCAAAGGCTACGGGTTACCCAATTGCCAAAATTGCAGCCAAGCTGGCCATAGGCTATACGCTTGATGAACTTAAAAATCCTATTATTCAGACTACCTCTGCCTTTTTTGAGCCAGCATTGGATTATGTCATCGTCAAGATGCCACGCTGGAACTTCGATAAGTTCAAAGGTGCAGACGATACACTGGGCTTTCAGATGAAATCTGTAGGCGAGGTCATGGCTATTGGTCGCACCTTCCCGGAAGCCTTGCAGAAAGCCTGTCAGAGCCTGGAAAACAATGCTACCGGTCTCAGTTTTAACAGCACCAAACGCCTGAAGCCGGAGGAACTGCTGGAAACATTAAAACGGCCTCAGTGGGATCGGGTCTTCCGGATCAAAGAGGCTCTGGCAGCAGGGGTTTCTATCAAAACCATACGGGAACTCACCCAGATCGACCGGTGGTTCCTCTACCAGATCCAGGATCTTGTCAACCTGGAGAACAGAATCAAAGAATATAATCACCTCGATAAAATGCCTGCTGAGCTGCTTTGTGAAGCCAAGGAAATGGGTTTCAGTGATGAGCAGATTGCAGAGCTGGTGAAGGATGTAACGGCCGATGAGGTTTATGAGTACCGGAAAGGCCTCGGAATTACGCGTGTCTTTAAAATGGTAGACACCTGCAGCGCCGAATTCGAGGCAAAAACACCTTACTTCTACTCCACTTTCGAGGCATCTGCAGCCTCCAAAGAGACCAGAGGTGATGTCCTTTTCAATGAAAGCAGGAAAGACGAGAAAAAGAAGATCGTTGTTCTCGGTTCTGGTCCGAACAGGATCGGGCAGGGCATCGAATTCGACTATTGCTGTACCCACGGACTGATTGCAGCCCGTGAAGCCGGCTTTGAGTCGATCATGGTCAACTGTAACCCGGAAACGGTTTCCACTGATTTCGATATTGCAGATAAACTTTACTTCGAGCCAGTGTACTGGGAACACCTCTGGGAGATCATAGAACATGAACAACCTTACGGTGTCATCGTTCAGCTCGGTGGACAGACGGCTTTGAAGCTTGCGAAGCGCCTACACGAGAAGGGTATCCGAATCCTCGGAACCACTTTCGATGATATGGATATCGCGGAGGATAGAGGACGTTTCAGCGATCTGTTGAAGCAATTAGATATCCCATATCCACGCTACGGAACTGCCTATACTACTGACGAAGCCATTGAGGTTGCTAACGAAGTAGGCTATCCCGTACTGGTTCGTCCCTCCTATGTGCTGGGTGGACAGAGAATGCGAATCGTGATTAATGACGAGGAACTTGAGAAAAGCGTGTTGAGCCTCCTCCGACACCTTCCGGGTAATAAGATCCTGATCGATCATTTCCTTGATCGTTGCCAGGAAGCAGAAATTGATGCCATCTGCGATGGCGAGGAGGTGCACATCATGGGTGTGATGGAGCATATTGAACCGGCGGGCATCCACAGCGGTGACAGCCATTCGGTACTGCCGGTCTTCAATCTGCCCCCGCTGGTAGTGGAAGAAATGATCGACATCGCCAGAAAGATCGCTTTTGCCCTGAATATCAAAGGTTTGATCAATATCCAATATGCTATCAAAGACGGCCAGGTCTATGTGATCGAGGCAAATCCACGAGCCAGCCGGACCACACCATTTATTGCAAAAGCATATGGTGTGCCCTACCTGAACATTGCCACCAAAGTCATGATCGGTGCTAATAAGCTGAAGGATTTCAAAATAGAGCAAAAGCTCGAAGGCTTCGCCGTGAAAGAACCGGTGTTCAGCTTCAATAAGTTCCCCAATGTCAACAAAGAGCTGGGTCCTGAAATGAAGAGTACCGGTGAAGCGATCCGTTTTATTAAAACTCTTCGTGATCCCTGGTTCCGGACACTCTACAAGGAAAGGAGCATGCACCTGAGCAAGTAACCAGGTAATACCAAACCGAATAGCCGCCCCAGATCTCCTGGGGCGGCTATTTTTTTAAAAGCTGTCTGTTCGGGATCCTGCTTTTACTGTTGCTCAGGTTCGAAGTCCAGTACAGCCGAATTCATACAAAAGCGTTTATAGGTGGGTGCCGGTCCATCGTCGAATATATGTCCCAGGTGGGAATCGCAGCGACCGCAGAGCACTTCGACCCGTTGCATGCCGTGGCTATGGTCTTCTTCATATCGTACACTGTTCGGTCTGATAGCCTCAAAGAAGCTTGGCCAGCCACAGGAGCTGGCAAATTTGGCGTCCGATTTAAACAGGTGGTTGCCGCATACGGCGCAGTAATAGTCACCTTTGGTATCAGTCCTCCAGTATTTTCCTGTAAATGCCCATTCCGTGCCCTTTTCCCTTGCGATACGATACACTTCGGGATCCAGGTGCTTCTTCCACTCAGCATCACCCACGTTCAGTTTACTGGTGTCGGTTCTGCTGTAAAAAGGATTGTTCTGCTGTTTCATAACTGAGGATTTTTGATCCTGTGCGGTGCCGCACTGAGTCAGCATCAGGCCACTCCAGGCAATGAGGAATGAAATACATAGTTGTCTCACCTCCACAAAGCCACAAATTACATACCGGATCAGTTGCCAGTCTGGCTGATCTTGGACACACGTTTTTCATGCCTGCCTCCCTCAAAGGAGGTTTCTGAAAAGACGCTGGTCATGGCCTTACACTGCTCCACCGTGGTGAATCTTGCCGGCATGCAAAGAATATTTGCATTGTTGTGCTGACGGGCAAGTGCGGCCAGTTCTTCGTTCCAGCAAAGGGCGGCACGGATGTCCTTGTATTTATTGGCGGTTATGCAAACCCCGTTACCACTTCCGCAGATCAGAATACCAAATGCAGCCTTACCTCCGGCAACATCCTGTGCAACGGGATGCGCAAAATCAGGATAGTCTACACTATCACAGCTGAATGCCCCTTTGTCCTCTACCTTCCATCCATTTGCTTCGAGAGCAGCTTTTACCTGTTCCTTGTACTCGAATCCGGCATGGTCTGAGCCTATCGCAACCGGTAGTGTATTATTAAATGCAGCTTCCATTTTAGAATTTGTTTTGAAGTTCCCTTTTGGCTCTTTGCTTCCCTACACGCTCGCTGATCAGGATACCGGCCTCATACAAAACTAGTAAAGGAACGGTTACCAGCCAGATACTGAACCAGTCCGGAGGGGTGATCACAGCCGCCAGAATCATAATGATGACGATAGCATACCTGCGTTTCTCCCGCATCATCTTCGCTGTCAGCAAACCGATCCTGGACAGGAAGAACACCACCACAGGCAACTCAAACACTATACCCATACCGATCACCAGATCAACCATGGTATCATAATAGTTTGAAATAGTGATGATATTTTCAAAATCAGGACTGAGTTGATAATTAGCAAAGAAATTGATCGTAAACGGTGCAATGATGAGGTAGGCAAACCCCACCCCCAGGAAGAACAGGAGCGAGCTCCAGAAGACGATACCCCGGGCATACTTAAGTTCACCTGGCTTCAGAGCGGGCTTAATGAATTTCCAGAATTCCCAGAAAACGTAAGGGAAAGCGAGAATGAACCCAATGGTAAAAGATGAGGAAAAACTCATCATGAACTGACCGCTCAGTTGGGTATTCTGAAACTTGATGCTCAGGTCTCCCAGACATAGTACATCGACATTGATGACGCGTCCCAGCTCACAGAGCCATTGATAGGAAATGAAGTCCTTATGAGCGGGTCCCAGAATGACTTCTGTAAATACCCATTCAATATTGATAAAAACGAGAATGGCACAAAAAATAATAGCCGCCAGAGACCGGATGAGGTGCCAGCGGAGCTCCTCAATATGATCTGTGAAGGACATTTCAGCCCCCTGGCTGTTGTTACGGCTCCGCAGGAAATTGTGTAAAAAACTCACACTCAGTGTTTGCAGCGGGCAAAGTTACGGATAATTGCAGGGCTACGTTTCCGCATTTTGAAGGCGCCCTACGACTTATATATTGCTCAGGGAATTTTCTCCAGCCAATGTTCCAGTACCGGCTCATGCAGGTCAAAACATTTGTCAGCCGGGAAAGGTCGATAGGCGAATTTTTCTGCTTCCAGCAGCGCATTCTCCAGCGTAAAGCGCGCCTGATCCGACCAGGGAAATATGTCCGATTCGAAAAGGTGCTTTGCAAGGTATTCCTGTTCCGTCTGGCCTGGAGTGGGTATCAGATAGGCTTTCCTGTTGAAGGCTATGAGGTCCATTAATGTGGAATAGCCACTTCTGCAGATGACCAGTGCTGCCGTTTCCAGATGCCATCTAAGCAACTCCCCGGTCAGCTGAAGATGATAGTCCACGTTCTCCGGAATATTCTGTCGCGGGCTAACGGAGGGGCTGCCCTCAACGAAACAAACGTTTCCCCGGTAGCCAAACAGTTGCGACCAGAGTTTTTCAGATAAAATGCCTCGCTGAGGCTCCGGTCCCGAAAGCAGGATCAGCAGGGTAGACCCCGGTTTGGTCTCAGATACATTATTACCTTTCTGTAAATGAGACAACAAACCCAGATATCGCGTTTCTTCCGGGAGCGCTGGGGGGTGTCCCAACTTACCGCTCAGGTTAATACTCTTCGCCACGTCAGGCACCCAGACTTCCCGAAACCTTCCGAGGAATCTGTAGTGGATTCTTCTGACCAGTTCATCAGCCAAGCGCCCAGCCCCGGTGGCCACCTGAAGCTGATGGGTCATAATTACACAAGGGATGCTTTCATGATAAAGTCCGTATCGATTATCTGAGATGACAGCATCAATACCATGGTCTTTAACCACCTGTTTCAGCCAGAAATGTTCTTCACGGATCCTGAGGGTCAATCCAGGCAGCTGTAGCAACAATCCCGGGATCAATAAGGCGCCTTTTCTGCTATACCTGACCTCGTAGCCTGGAAGTGAGAGGCTGTAAATACCTGGCTCCGAATCTGCAACAAACTGCCGCTGCCATTGATTTCCTGCAAAGACGACCTGATGCCCCAGCCGTCTCAGGTGCCGGATAAGCGGCAGGCAGCGGGTAGTATGGCCCAGGCCCCAGTCGAGGGCTGCTATAAGGATCTTCTTGGTCGGTTTACTGCTCAGGAATAGCTATTTTTACGAAGCCACAGGAATGTAAAATCTGCCGTACCCAAAAAGTGCGGCCATTTCAAAATAAAGTAAAGTTTATGAAGGGGATAAGGCTAGTAAAAATTGTAATGTATTTGATGGTCATTCTGATGCCGATGTTGTTGGCACAAAGTTGTAGTAGCAGTAAGAAATGCGGTTGCGGAAACGACATCAATAAGGTCTATAAGCCGCCAAAGCATAGAAGATAATGAACTAAAAAAAATGAACGTTATGTGGGGCAGAAGAAATAAAGTGTGGCTACATTATCAGCGGAATATCATTGCAGCCGACGTCTACGCAGCCGTATTCCTCTCCGCTTATCTCAGACATGCAGCGATCCAGCGGTTACATACCTGGCAAATGGAAGTCGCTGACCTTCAAAACTACAAGCTGGTGAAGAAGCCCAAAAAGGTGCATGAGGTAATGAAGGATAAGGCAGACGAACCCTTCATCTTCATTTTTGGAAAGAATTAATATCAACTGCCTCATTAGGGGCAGAAATACGTACCTGCTTCGTCGTCCCACCGTATTTTACTAGGTTTGCAGCAGCGCACACACCGTCGCAGCGTTTGCTATGACAGATACCAAATCCGTATTTCTTGCCAAAAGCCAGGTCAAGGCTCAGGACCTGGAACATAAAAGAAAATTAGCCTTCAATATCCAGAAGTATGCGGAGACCGTGGTTAAGGGGAAACAACAGTTTGCCAACCTCGACCTCGCCAGGCGTCGTGCCAAGAATGTAAAATGGAAAACAATAGAAAGGCTGGATCATTACCTCGAGTTGTTCGAGTCGAATTTTACTGCGAGAGGAGGGAAGGTTATCTGGGCAGAAACCAACGAAGAGGCGTTGGAAGCGGTACTTTCTATTTGTAAGGCAAAAAATGCCAGACAGGTGGTCAAATCCAAATCGATGGTCACCGAAGAATTACATCTCAATGATTTTCTGGCTAAACATCAGATCGAGTCTGTCGAGACGGATCTTGGAGAGTATATCCAGCAACTAGATGGGGAAGCGCCCTATCACATCGTTACGCCGGCTATGCACAAGAGCAAGGAGGATGTAGCCCGTTTGTTTCATGAAAAGCTGGGTGTTCCTCCCCACCTTTCTCCACCCGAACTAACCCAGATAGCGCGTCAGAATCTTAGAGAAAAATACCAGACAGCGGATGTAGGAATCACAGGAGGTAATTTCCTGCTCGCAGATATCGGCGGTGTCTGTGTCAGCGAAAACGAAGGGAATGGACGACTGTCCACAGCGTTTCCGAAAGTCCAGATCGCCATCGTGGGAATAGAGAAAATGCTTCCCTCTATCAAAGATCTTCCCTTATTCTGGCCACTGCTGGCCACCTATGGCACCGGACAGAACGTGACAGTTTACAAT
The DNA here is from genome assembly GCA_023409975.1 of Bacteroidota bacterium. Classification (GTDB taxonomy): domain Bacteria; phylum Bacteroidota; class Bacteroidia; order Chitinophagales; family Chitinophagaceae; genus JAFIGV01. The sequence continues at coordinate 11,352 of JAEYQO010000117.1, forward strand.
ACCGTTTTCACGGGTCCAAAACGTCCGGACGAAACGGACGGTCCGGATGAAATGTATGTAATCCTCCTGGATAACGGCAGAACGAATCTGCTGCAACGCGCAGAAGTACGCGAGGCGATGTATTGTATCCGGTGTGGTTCCTGCCTGAATGCCTGCCCTGTCTATAAGAATATCGGTGGCCATGCTTACGGGACAACCTATAGCGGACCGATTGGATCTGTCATATCACCGCACCTAAAGGGAATGGATGATTTCGGGCACCTGAGTTACGCCTCAAGTCTGTGTGGTAATTGCACCGAGGTATGCCCGGTTAAGATCAATATTCACGAAATGCTTCTGGCAAACCGGCAAATCGCGGTAAGTGAAGGTCTGGCGCCTTTCAGCGAGTCCATGAGCTGGAAACTTTGGAAGCGCGCAATGCTCAATAAAAAACTGGTCAATATTGCCGGAGCCGACATCAAAACAAAAGTAGTCGCTACCCTATTCAAAAAGTCCTGGGGTGCTCATCGGGAAGATCTGAAGTTTGCAAGGAAGAGTTTTCAGCAGCTCTGGAAAGAACGCAAATCCTGACCGGCTCATGAGAGAGCTTTTGGTAATCAGTAAAGAAACAGGTCCACGGCTGCAATATGTCCTCAACTGGCTGCTTTCAGATGTCCTGCAGGTTCCATGGAGAATGATTACCAATGCGGATGAAGTTCCTTCCGACACCAAATGCCTCTCCTACGGAGCGACGGTAGATGGTTCCTTCTCTGTTCCGGTTGAGGGACTGCTTTCAGAAACAGGTATCCGCAAACTGGATCCCCCCACCGGATACTGGAATAGCATACCGGTACTCTTTCCTGATGAAGGAGAACACGACCTGAAATTCGACCTTTTCTCCGCCATTTTCTTCCTTCTCAGCCGCTACGAAGAATATCATTCCTATTTACCGGATAAGCACGACCGGTATCGACATACGGAAAGCCTGCTCTTCAGGAAAGGCTGGCTGAAACTTCCGCTGATCGATCTCTGGATCCAAGCTTTCAAAGAAAAATTAGAGATGTATCTCGGGGATAAAATTCCCGATGCCGTGTTCAGCTTTACCCCGACTTATGATATAGACATAGCCTGGTCATACAGGAACAAACCTTTCAGCCGGTTGGCCGGGGGACTTTTCCGGGATCTTATTGGTGGCAGACTATCGCATGTAAAACTACGATTGTCGGTACATCTACAGCTCGCTAACGATCCATTTGATTGTTTCTCCAGGCTACACGTCCTGCACCAGCAGGCAGGAGTGCACCCTGTCTATTTCATGCTGGTAGCCGGGAAACCCTCTGAATTTGACCGGAACAATCAACCGCAAAGCAGGGCTATGATGTCGCTGATGAGGGAGCTCGCTGCTAATGGCACCATGGGAATACATCCCTCCTACTTTGCGGAACGTGATCAACTGATCAGGAAGGAAATCCGCTTCCTGGAGCAGGCCGTAGAGAAGGAAATGCGTAAATCACGTCAACATTACATCCGGATGCGGCTGCCTGACACCTACCACGCCTTGATGGATGCTGGTATCCGGGAGGATTATTCAATGGGGTACGGTACCTACAATGGGTTTCGGGCGGGTACAGGGCGCAGCTTCCTGTGGTATGATCTGTCCCGTGAGAAGATAACGGGGCTGCTGATCCATCCCTTCTCGTTCATGGATAGTACAGCAAGGTTTGAAGAGGGGCTTTCCGCAGACGAGGCTTTTCGACAGTTGAATCAACTGGAATCAGAATTAAAAAGACTTGGGAGCCAATTGATTACGGTGTTTCATAATTTTTCGCTGGGCACAGATCCCGAGTGGAAAGGATGGTTTGAAAACTACGCTGCCTTTATGGGGAAAAATTCACCCTTTGATATCAGATAGAAATTACTATCTTACACATATATCACCTTTTAACGCTGGATGCCTATGCAAATAATTCTACTCGTAGTCATTATTATCCTTTCTGTTATACTCTACCGAATGCTGAGCACCAGGAGGATGACCTTTCCCTTTATAAGGGTTTCCCGAAAGCTCAGGAATGATCATGAAAAAGAGTTTACGATAGCTGAAGCAGAGGATGGTATCATCACCATCGATGAGGATACGGTAATTGTAGAGGGACTGGAATATTCTCTGAAGCCTAAAAAAGGTGCTACGCCAGAAGCATACCTGAATATTGAAAATGGAAGGCTGATCAGTATTGCCATACTTTTGGATGAAGAGGAACGTATTTTCTTTATCGATCCGGAACGCAATCAGATTGATCTGGATTATTCGGCTTCTTTACCTGGCGTGCACGCTCAGCAGAATTTCATTTTCTCGGTTTAGTACAAGCAACAAGTGGAATGGTTCTACCCACTCCACTTGTTTCTTCAGAATCGTAGAGGCTTATTACTGATCTGGTCCCGTAGTGGCTTCTGCCTGCGGTGCAGGCTGCTCCTGTTTTGTTTCCTTCTTATCTTTCTTTTGCTCCAGTTCTGCTAACTGCCGGGATATATCTGCGATTTTTTCCGTTTTATGGTTGATCTTGGTTTCGCTCTGGCTGATCAGTTTCGTCAGATGCGATCGCAACTCCTCTTCCTTATTCCCGGGTGTAATATTTTGTAATGCAGCTCGGAAATCTTCCAGCCGCTCGCGCTCTTCTCCAAGTTCAGTTTCCAGTTGATTCAGGAAGCTTCGGGTTTTGGAAAGCTTCTGTTCAAACTGTTTTTCTACCTGTTGCTTACGACGTTCGCGATCAGCATCCTTTCTTTCAAAAAAGAACTTTCGTGCTGCAATAAATTCATCCCAAACCTGAGCCTGCTCTTTCGGCACCCTCCCGATCTTCTTCCATTCATCGAACAACTCATTCATTTCCTCCGTGGCTTCGCGCCAGTTAGTCGAGTGCTTTAATTCTTCAGCTCTTTTCAATAATGCTCTCTTTTGAGCATAGTTATCATCCAGCGCCACCTTTACATGTTCCTGATACTGCCTGCGGTTCTGGAAAAAATGGTCCCTCGCATCGTTAAGCCGTTTCCAGATTTCGTCAGACTTCTCCTGCGGTACTCTTCCTATCTTCTTCCACTCGTCATTAATCTCGTTGAAAGCCTGCGTGGTTTTGTTCCACTCGGTGCTCTCTTTAAGCGTTTCAGCCTTTTCTACGAGTGCCAGCTTGAGTGCATAGTTTGCTTCCTGCTCTGCCTGTATCGATTCGAAATGGGCTTTTTTGCGGTCATAGAAAGTGTTCTTCGCACTGAGCAGACGGTTCCAGAGCTCTTCATTCTTCTCGTGCATGGTACGGCCGATCGATTTCCACTCTTCCATCAGCTTACGGTAAGTTTCCGATGTGTCTTTCCACTGTTCGCTATTTGCCAGCGCTTCCGCCCTTTCAATAAGTTCAAGTTTCAGGTCCAGATTTGCGAGCATCTCTCTTTCCTGATCTTCCTGAAACTTCCTTTTACGGTCAAAGAAGGTATTACGTGCGGCTTCCAGCCTGTTCCAGAGCTGATCATTCCGATCCTTGTCTACAAAACCCACCTGTTTCCATTGTTCGCCAAGGTCTTTCAACAACTGACTGGTCTCCTTCCAGTTTGTATTGACATCTGCCGACAATGTCTCGGCTTTTTTCACCAGCTCAAGCTTAGCCACGTAGTTTGCTTCGATACTGGCATTGACAACCTGACTCCACTCAGCAACTGCAGCAAGCATAGGCGCGAAATCGCCGATAGCATGTACATGGGACAGATACTCATGCAGACGAGAAACCTTCCCCGCCAGCTTTAACTTGTCTTCTGTCTGGTGCCATTCCTGTTCAAGTTCCCTGAAACGACTCTCCACCTCTGGGAATTTCTCAATGAGCGCTTTTACAGCCGCATCGGCATTTTCCAGTGTGACATGCGCCAGTGTGCGCTGAGGATGAACGCCATCACTCTTCAGAATGAGTTCACCATTTTCGCGAAGTTCACAATAAGATTTTCCGGGAAATTCAGTTTCGGCCCACCAGTTCTGCAACGCTTCTGTAGGTGTAACTTCAGTTGTCATATCGGTTCCGGTTTAGTAAATGAGTACAGTGTATCGTCAAAACGTTCCTCAACGTCTTATGCAATATAACATTTATAAAGGAGAAAATCCTTTCTGGAAGCCGCTTTCTATCCTCCAAACACTTTTTTCAGGAGGTCTGTTACCCGCGCTCCGGGATCCGTTCTGATTTTGTTCTCCTCCTCTGCGATCATGAGAAACAGACCGGCCAGTGCCCGTTCTGTTACATAGCCAGCCAGATCAGGATTGATGGCTTGTCTTGTAGTAGGCAGTCTGTTGTAAGTGCTGAAGGTTTTGTTCCAGTAACCGGCGACGTTCATTTTATTGAGTGAATTCTCAATAACCGGCCTGAAGGCGTTAGTAAGTTCAACAGTGGTGCGCCGCTTCAGATAATTGGTAGCCGCACCTTTTCCTCCGCGAAGAATCGATACGCCGTCCTGGATGGACATGGTTCTGATAGCATTCAGGAAGATCGGAGCTGCTTCCTGGGCTGCATCTTCCGCTGCCCTGTTCATACTTAAAATGGTTTCGTCAGCCAGATGTCCCATCCCTATCTGCCGGAGTACGGTCTCAACTTTCCTCGCTTCCGGAGGAAGTAATATCTTCACTACTGCATTACCGAAATAACCATCCTTTTTTGACAGCATTCCCGATGCATTTTTGGAGCCCAGTTCCAGTGCCTGTCGCAAACCACTTACTATTTCAGTATTGCTCAGGTTAGATCCTGTTCCTGTACCAGTCTTAACGGGTAGCTGCTCTTTTGCCTTGTTCAGTAAGTCCTTCAGTTGGGCGTCTGCACTAAAGCTCAGCAGGCTGCCGAGTGCCAGAAGAGATATTGTTTTCTTCATGTTCTTGGGTTGAACGCTGTATAAACCAAATATAGTACCAAATTACAACCCGCCTTCTCCATCGTCTCCCTGCTTGATATTATCCCTGTCACGGACTGGAGCGGTAGTACCCTGACCACGACGTCTGTTACTGTTACGCATCTCATTATTGCCAAATCTCCAGGAGAAGGTAAGATTAGCCACCCTGGTCTCCCTGTCACGATACACAAATTGGTATGATCCGGGAAAGTCGTAGAAGGTACTGTACTTACGGGTATTGAAAATATCTGAAATATTCAGAACAATATTGGCCTTATTCTTCAGCAGGTTCTTGCGGAAGGCGATATCCACCCAATACACTTCCTGCCTTCTCGACTGCGCCTCCACCTTTGGTGCCTCATAGGTGGCACTCAACTGAATGGAAAAATCCTTCGGCAGACGGATGTTGCTGTTCAGTTTAGTAAACCAGCTGTCTCCGCTGTTGTTCAACGGAGTACCCCAGTTATCACCAAAGATCTCATTACGGAAATAGTTGAAGTTCAGAACGGCATCCCACGACGGAAGTAGCTGAACTTTACCGATCACCTCAGCGCCATAGGTAATTCCCTTATTAAGATTGGCCGGCATGGATAGGGTTCTTACACTGTCTATCGGAGTACGGATCCTGTCGATCAGATTCTGGGTATACTGATAGTAAAGGCTACCCATAATGTTATGACCTTTCTTAAACTGCCTGCTATAATTCAACTCCGTATTGTGAATGAACTCCGGAACCAGGTTAGGATTACCCACGCTGATTTCCATAGGATTTGAAACGTCCCTGTAGGGCATCATTCTAAAGAAACTCGGTCTGTCCACCCGCCGGGTATAGCTCAGATAAACTGACTGCAGCTCATTGATCTTATACGACAGATAGGCAGAAGGGAAAAGGTTGAGAAACTCATTCCTATATGTAGAATCATTGATCAGCGAAGAGGTCCCTTCATAGGAATTTCCTTCCAGGCGCAAGCCTGCCTGATACCCCCACCTGCCAAACTGATCACTGAAATTGATGTACGCAGCATGTATCTGCTGATTGTAGTTGTAGTCATTCTGCAAATACATATCACGAATAAATCCTGCTCCGGAGTCTACAACCGCATCATTACTGCTCTCAAACCAGAAGATCTGAGATTTCGCACCCAGATCCAGTTTGCCCTCTTTCGTCAGAAAAGGGGTCGTGAAATCTACCTGAGCATTTAAGCTGGTATTACTTCCTCCACCCGGAGCTTCCTGGGTGATGGTATTATAACGGACCACTTCATTCTGATCGTAGAAATTTGTCACGAACCGTTGCTCGCGCTCTACATTTGTCTTCGCGAAGGTGACGTTTCCGGTTAGCTCTCTTTTCGGCTTGCTAAACTTGTGCTTATAGTCCAGCGAGGTGGAGCTCGAGAACGGTCCCCCCAGATTATGAGAACTTCTCACCTGTGAAGAATCCCTGATATCTCCGGAATAGTAGTAAAAGTCGGTATTTCCATCATTTCCCCATCGCATCAGATTCAGGTTCTGGGTAAGGGTAATGCTGTTCCGGTCGTTGATGGTATACTCCGCACCAATAGTATTGAACCATCCATCAAACCGGCGCCGATTATCTTCAAAGCTGGTACTTACAAGACTGCCATCCTGAAGTCGGCGCTCATTATTTGTTCTATGGTAATTTCTGTTGGAGCGGAAACTGGAGTTCAGGAACCAGTTCCACTTGTCGTTCTTGAGATTGATATTGAATGAACCGTTGTACTTATTATTGGTGCCCATACCGGCTGAGGCGCTTCCATTCAAGCCTAATTGCCGGTCTTTTTTTGTAATGATGTTGATAATCCCCGCCATGCCCTGTGCATCAAACCGGGCCGATGGATTCGTAATCACTTCCACACTCTGAATGCTGGAAGCAGGCAGACTCTGTAGCGCAGAAGCCACATCACCTCCCAGGAGGGTGGCAGGCTTGCCATCGATGAGTATGGTAGTGGTCTTTCCGCGGAGGGAGATATCTCCGTCCACATCCACGTTTAACGAAGGGACATTTCTAAGGACATCTGTGGCACTACCCCCGGTCGCAGTGATCACTTTATCAACATTGAACACTTTCTTGTCAATGTTCATTTCCATCATGTTCCGTTCTGCTACGACCTGAACCTCGGAAAGTGTCTGAGCTGCAGTGGCCACAACCAGATTACCCAGCTTTACTGTCGGTGTTTCACTGGTAATGTTGATACCTCCTACAAAGGTTTCATCAAAGCCGATGATATTGATCCGTATGAAAAAGCTGCCAAGGCCAGTAGGTTGTATATCGAAGTTCCCTTTCTCATCTGTCAGATCACCGTTGGCTACGGTGGAGTCTGCACGCAGAAGCGTAACAGTAGCATATTCAACCGGATTGTTTTTCTCATCAACAACTTTTCCGCTCAGTCGTCCTTCACCACCACCCGCTGTAGGTTGAGCCTCCAGTATAAATGGAGAAAGCAGGCCAAACAACATCAGGCCTGTGGTCAACAAATATCTCATGTGTTATAATTCCTGGCAAAGTTGCCGGAATTTTACGAGACTGGCCGGGAGCACTGTGGAAAAAGTATTGTTAAAGGTCGTTACATGAATCAGGAAGCCCGGGTTTCCTTTTCCCAGCCAAGCATTTCTTCGACAAGGTAATGATTGCGGTCTGCAGCAGTACGTGAGACCAGCTCAGCAATAAACCCCGTAACGAAGAACAGGGTGCCGATGATCATTGTTGTCAGAGCCAGGTAGAAGGACGGCTTGTTGGTCAGAGCAAAATTGAGGGGATCTACCAGCTTCGAAATGACCAGGGAAATGGTGATAACAAATCCTATCAGGAAGGTAATCGTTCCGAGGGTGCCAAAAAAGTGCATGGGTTTCTTTCCAAACCTGCTGATAAACTGCACGGAAAGCAGATCCAGAAATCCATTTATGAAGCGCTCCCATCCAAATTTAGAGCTGCCGTATTTACGGGGTTGATGAACTACCACTTTCTCACCGATCTTCCTGAAGCCCGCCCACATAGCCAGTACCGGAATAAACCGGTGCATCTCACCATAGATCTCTATGCTTTTAACCACTTTTCTTTTATAGGCTTTCAGGCCGCAGTTCATATCGTGCAGCTTGATGCCGGATATCTTACGATTGACCGCATTATACAGTTTCGAAGGCAGGTTCTTGGTCAGGGCGTTATCATACCGCTTCTTCTTCCATCCGCTCACCAGATCATAATCATCGATAGTGATCATCCGGTACAGCTCAGGAATCTCATCAGGACTGTCCTGCAGGTCTGCATCCATGGTAATGACCACCTGGCCCCTGCTGGCTTTGAATCCCTCATTCAATGCGGCACTCTTCCCATAATTGCGCTGAAAGCGTATACCCCTGACAGAATCATATTGCCGCGACAGTTCGGTGATCACTTTCCAGCTATCATCACGACTTCCATCATCAACCATAATGACCTCATGACTATAGCCGTGTTCATCACAGACTTTTTCGATCCAGTCTGCCAACTCCGGCAGGGACTCCTCTTCATTAAATAATGGTACAACTATGGAGATATCCATTGATAGTGTTATTGTGCGATCGGAGGCATTCCATCACCCTTTTTCTTAGGGATAGCTGCTGCTATAAGTGAGAATATAGCACCAAAGAAGAGGTTGCCGAATACAATACCAGCTATCATAAAGGGCAGGAAAAACTTGTCAGTCATCTGTAGTGCAGTATCCACAGTTTCTTCTGTCATGTTCGGATCTTGCATCATGCGCTCACGGGCGATTTCAAGTCCTTTTTCCCTCATTTCAGGGAAAATCAAGGTCGAGAGTACTCCCCACGCTAGCAGCACCAGCGTTATGATTGCAGTGGCTTTAAAACAACTTCCAAATACATTACCAAAAGTGATCCGATAGTCATTGGCCTTCGCGTATGCCAATGCATTCATGATCAACCCGGCCAGAAATGGAATATAGGTTATCCATTGGCTCCAGCTTTCGAAGCTCAGCCCTGCTACGTACAGTCCAACCATCACAATAACCATGGCCAGCCCGGTAAGTCCTCCATATTGCAGATGTGTTTGTACTCTAGTCATTGTAGTTGTTTTTATTATTTAAGATAGCGTGCACCTTTCCCCTCAGCTTCCTGCCGGTAAAAGGGTTATTACGACTCAAAGAAACTAAATCCCGCTCATTTACTGCAGTAGTTTCAGATAAAGAGAACAGGGTTACCGAGGGCGAAGCGTCTTTTTGGATGATGGCCTGTTCCAAACCGAAGATGCTACGGGGCCTTATCGCCAGTGCGTCAGCGAGTCGCTCAACGGTCACTTTCCCTTCAACGGCATCCAGCAACACCGGGAAGGAAATCTCCTGTATATTCATCCCATCAGCCGCATATTCGAATTCTTTGGCCTTTGCATCCCATTCCTGCGGACGGTGATGACTGGCAATACAATCGATAGTTCCATCGGCTAATCCGGCAATCAATGCCTGCCGGTCCGCTTCACTTCTTAGTACAGGGGTCACTTTGAATCCACTATCGTAATGCACCAGTGCTTCCTCGGATAGCGCCAGATGGTAGGGTGTCACTGAACAGGTCACCTGAAGCCCTTCCTGCTTTGCTCTCCGGATCATCTCCACCCCTTCAGCGGTGGACAAACCGGTAATGTGCATCCTGGAACCCGTATACCGAACCAGTTCCAGATCTCTGTGCAACTGAATGGTCTCTGCCAGAACAGGTATGCCTGCCATTCCCAATCGCGTCGAGATTTCACCCTCATGCATCAGCCCCCCTGCAGCTAAAGCACTGTCTACAGGGATCTGTATCAGCACCCCGTCAAAGGATTTCACATATTCAAGGGCCTTCAGCATCAGGTTCGCATTCTGAACAGGCTTCCAGCCATCCGTGAATGCCAGCGCTCCGTGGGCATGCATATCCAGCATCTCTGCCAGCGTCTTACCCTCGAGATCCTGCGTAATGGACCCCAGGGGATGTATCCGGACCGGCGCACCCGCGGCTTTCTGTAAAATGTATTGTATTGTTGATTTACTGCTGATCGCAGGAGCTGTATTAGGTGCCAGTAACACATCCGTAAACCCGCCCGCCTCAGCAGCCTTTAATCCTGTAGCAATGGTCTCCTTATGTTCATAGCCCGGCTCCCGATAGTCGGCAAAAACATCAACCCAGCCAGGACTCAGGTGCAGCCCTTCCCCTTCTGTTATCTTCGCACCTTCCGCAGATAAATGCTCGCCAATGGCTGAAATCTTCCCTCCATCAAATAATACATCAACTACTTTACCATTAAATTCAGATCGGGGATCAACAATCCTGGTCTGGCGGATCAGCACGGACATTATTGGGGAACTACGTTTGGTTTTCGACTGCGGCCAGCCAGGAGATAGCTCTCAAAGGCCAGCAATAACAGGGCTAAAATAGCACAAACTTTCCAAAGCGGAAATCCGCCTAACCCGCTACCCGCATTGGAAACCACGGCGCGGTCACCAATTATCCAGCTAATGCCCTCTCCCTTCCATCGTTCTTTTAGTTCCCCGGTTTCCCATACGGCAAGTTCAGATTCCGACGGATCCTGATTCACGGCGACAAGAACGGTATCCAGGCCCTCACCCACAAGGCGGTAAAAACCAGGATGGCTGGCTACTTGTCCCAGAAAGACCTCTATCCCTGAACCGCCGGTTCGTTGTGGCGGAATGAGTTCAAGTCCCGGTCCCGACGCATGAACAATATTTCTGTCGGTAGCCTGTTTCAAACTCAGAAAAACAGGCATAGAACTGCCCGCACTGATAGCATATATATTGCCACTGCGCGATTGAGCGGTCATTTGGTACAGGAAGGGCACGAAGAAATAACTCGCTGGGTAGTTACCAGCTTCAAGATCAGCTGGTGCCGAATAGAGATAAAAACTCCCTCTGGAGGGTCGATAACGGGCCAGAAAGGGCTCGCCATCCCGAAAGCCAAGTATCGACTGCTGGTTGGCACTTAATCCTGCATCAAGTATATAATGCCAGCGCACGAGGGGTAACTGAACATTCTCGGGGATCCGCTCAAACAGATCACGGACGAGCTCATTCTCCCGCTGCAACTGGGTCACGTATTGTGCCGTTGTGTCAATACCCGCAATCCGGATGTCACCTAACTCCGCTAAAAACGCATTGAGTCCTTCCAATTCGTTTGTCCGCCCTGGGAAAACCGCCACGGTCTGGCCCTGCTCCAGCGCCGCCGATACCTGACGAGCCAGCGCCGATCCCGGCCGGGTGATCCCGTTCAGTAGTATCAGATTATACTGCGACCAGTCCGCAGATTCTCCCATCCGGCGCTGATCCAGCCTGAAACCGGAATACGCCGTAGCCGCAGCCTGGATATATGGATTAGCCTGCCCTTCATTAATGACTAAAACAGAAAGATGGGCGGCACTTCTGGCTGCAATACGAAAGGTATCGTCAAATCTGATCTCCGGATCAGACACGGTCAGCACCAATTCCTGCCAGGCTGCATCGTTCACCACAAAACTCAATGTGTCTGCCCTGCTGCCCGCTTCCTCAAACACCAGAGAATTTGCTGTTTTCACCTGACCATCAACACTGAGCTGCAACACTGCCGGCTCTTTGGAGGCTTTTCCGGAAAGTCTGGATTTAACGATGAGCTGATGTTGCTGACCCACCTGCAAAACTGGATGTAACAGGTAGGCAGTATCAATATAGATATTACTTTTCCGTCCCGATTGCACAGGGATACCATAAAAATTAACGAGGCTTTTTTCTAACTGCTCTGAACGCTCAGGAAAGCTATTTCTCTGGTAATCAGAATAATAATAAAGGTCAACTCCCTGATAACCCAGGCTCTCTCCCAGTGTCTCCGCCTGCGCAAAGACCTGGTGAACATCTCGCCTGGAGGGACTGATCTTCATATCCGATAGTTGCGCCAGTGCTTGTTCCGGACTTACAGGCTGATAACTCATCGGACCCTCACCTGTCATCATGATGAATCTTTCCGCAGGGTTTGCCAAAAGGAGCTGGGTTCTCGCCTGCGCCTGCGCCAGCTCAAAAAGCTCCAGACTCCCTTTCTTAAGGGTCATGGAACCCGAATTATCGATATAAATTACCTGCAGATGTTCGGAAGCCTTCCTGTTTTCCATATTGCTGAAGAAGGGCTGCGAAAAAGCCAGAACCAGAAATATCAGAAAAAGAGCCCGGGCCGCAAGCAGTAGTTTATAACGAAGGTTGGATTGCTTTTGAGAATGTATCTGTATCTCCCGCAAAAACCTGGTATGCGGGAAATAAACTGTTTTGTACCGTCGCAGATTAAACAGATGTATGGCCACAGGTATGGCTACAGCCATTCCGGCCAGCAGAAACAAAGGATACAAAAAGCTCACCTGACAAATATAACGAAGTGTATAAAGCTTTTCCTGTACAGTATCACACTCCCATCAGAGTGGGCCGAGCGGAGTTGGCAGCGGTTTTATAGATTTGTAGCATGCAGCCGAATTACGTATCAGCAGAAGAAGCAGTTAGTATCATAGCCTCTGGACATAGAGTATTTATTCATGGTAGCGCCGCGACACCGATCCGCCTGGTGCAGGCTCTGCTCGATAGGGCCGGTACCATAAATAATGTAGAGCTGGTAGCCATCTCAACTTTTGGTGAGATCAACTGGAACCGCCCGGAAGTCAGGGAATCTTTCTACCTGAACTCACTCTTCGTCTCTGCAAACGTAAGGGAATGGGTCAATAGCGACCACGGTGACTATGTCCCCATCTTCCTCAGTGAAATTCCCATACTTTTCAGAAAAGGATATTTACCCATCGATGTAGCCATCGTTCATGTATCTCCACCTGACCAGCACGGTTACTGCACCCTGGGAACCTCCATCGATGCGGCGCTCACTGCGGTACGAACAGCAAAAAAGGTGATCGCTCAGGTAAATCCCAACATGCCACGGACACAGGGCGATGGTCACGTACATTTCTCTCATTTTGCTGCCATGGTTTGGGAACCAGCAGAACTTCCAGAGGTAAACTATGGGGAAAAGATCGACACGGTGACCGAAAAGATCGGTCAGCATGTCGCCGGCCTGATCGAAGACGGTTCCACACTGCAGATGGGGATCGGAGCCATCCCGGATGCAGTACTCCGGGCATTACAGCATCATAAGGAACTGGGTGTTCACACCGAAATGTTCTCCGATGGCGTCATACCCCTGCTCGAAAAAGGTATCATAACAAACGAACATAAGAAGGTGCGCCCCGGAAAGATCGTAACGACTTTCGTAGCGGGTACGCGCAAGTTGTATGATTTTGTCAATGATAATCCTGCAGTTGTCTTCATGGACGTATCCTTCGTAAACGACACGGCAATAATCCGGCGAAATCCAAAGGTGGTCGCCATCAACAGCGCAATTGAAATAGATTTCACCGGCCAGGTATGTGCAGATTCCATCGGTACCTACCAGTTCAGCGGTATCGGGGGGCAGATGGATTTCATGCGGGGAGCCTCGCTCTGCGACGACGGAAAGCCCATCATAGCCCTGCCATCCATTACCAACAAAGGGATTTCCCGAATTGTTCCAACTCTTAAACCAGGAGCCGGTGTGGTCACCACCCGGGGTCATGTGCATTATGTAGTCACGGAACACGGTGTCGTAAACCTGTATGGAAAAAATATGGAGCAGCGCGCCCGCCTGCTGATCAGTATTGCCGATCCTTCCAAAAGGGAAGAGCTGGAAAGAGCGTTTCTTGAGCGTTTCGGACGAATGGTATAACGGCAGATATACTGTAGGTTACGGCTGTGCTAACGGAATGTGAATTTTCCTGTTTATACACCTATTTTCCGCATTGCGAAAACAGTTGTTCCCGATTTTGAAAAGGGTGCATGGAAATAATTGGGTGCTTTGCATCGCAAATCATCCATGCCAGAATCATGTTCAAAACATACATACGGACTACTTTCATACTTTGTCTCTCTCTCCTGGCTATCAATCTCAATGCCCAGGAAAAAACATCCGGTTTCCGGGGCCGTATCCTCCAGAATGGTAACAACCTCACATTACCGTCTGCAACAATTTTCCTGGTTGGAACTCCTTACGGAGCTGCCAGTGATGCCGACGGACTCTTTTCAATCGAAGGGATTCCTGCCGGTACTTATACAGTAAGCATAAAACTGATGGGGTTTGCTACACTGGAAGAAGAAATCAAGCTGCTTCCGGGCGAAACGCTGGAGAAAACCTATCACCTCAAAGCAGGCCAGCACTACCTGGAAAGTGTCGAAGTTTTCGGGGTCCGCGAAGCTCAGCCAGAAAAGCTGGATGCGATCACACGCCTTCCCCTGAAACCCGGCGACCAGATTCAGAGTATCTCGGTGATCTCAGAAAAACTCATCGAACAACAGGGTGCACTGACCATCGCGGATGCCACCCGAAATGTACCAGGTGTTTATATCTATGCCACCTACGGCAATATGCGCGAAAGCATCTCCTCCCGCGGCTTCCGGGGTATACCGGTTCTGAAGAATGGTGTAAGGGTACACTCCGATTTCCGTGGCCAGGGTTTCATCACGGAAATGGAAGGTGTAGAAAGCATTCAGGTTCTGAAAGGTGCCAATTCTATAACCATGGGAACAGCCGGTGACCTCGGTGCCCCCGGTGGTATTGTAAATATTGTTACCAAGACACCTAAGTTCCATCAGGGAGGCTACGCTTCCCTCAGGGTCGGCAGTTTCGGCCAGGTTCGTCCTTCCTTCGATATTTATGGTCCGCTGAATGCCTCCCGCACATTAGCCTTCCGCCTCAATGGGGTTTATGAACGTGCGGATTCATATAGAGCCGGTGTTTCTCTGGAGAAGTTTTACCTCAACCCCTCTCTCGAATGGAGACCGGATGACAAAACTTCCTTCATTCTCGAAATGGACTATCTGAATGACAGCCGCACCCCGGACGCAGGAACGATCAATCTCTCCAACGATGAGAACCAGATCTATGACCTGCCCTTTAGTAAAAATCTGGGATGGGAGAATAACAGATCCAACACGAAGAATACCACATTCACGGCGCGCTTCAAACGCCAGATCAATGATAAACTCTATGTACGTGCCGCTTACTTCGCCTCTGTCCTTGACGCCGGCGCTGTAACCACTACGCTCACCCAATTCGGTAACAAATCCGGCGAGTGGGTAATGCCCTCAAATATGGTACAGCGCTCGCTGAGCAATAATGGATCCAGATCAGACAGAAACAGCGTAGTACAGCTCGACCTGGTAGGAAAGGATGTTGAAACAGGCTTTCTGAAGCATACGTTCCAGATAGGTGCCGATTTCAGACAGGCGGCTTTAACGACACGTACCTACAAGCCAATGATTATCGATACGGTGGATGTATTCGGAACGATCGATAACAGGCTTCCTTCGGATATCGGTTCCTTCGCAGCACCTGAAGAGGTGAAAAGCAACGATATTTCCGTCGGTCTGATGGCACAGGATGTTATCACGATCACAGACTGGGCAAAGGTTTTCCTCGGCGCTCGTTTCAGTTCCACACAAAGCACTGCAGAAGATGGTACCGGAACCGAACGAACAACGGCCATCAACCCCCTGGCTGGAGTAATGATCTCTCCGGTAAAGAACATTAACCTGTTTGCGTCCTATACGAACAGCACGAATCCACGCAGCGCCTCTTACATCGACAAAGACGGAAATACACTGGGTGCAGAGCGTATCGACCAGATCGAAGCGGGTTTTAAATCTTCCTGGCTCAACGACAGACTTCGCTTCAATGTCACTGTCTATCAGATCAACAACAGGAACATGAATATCCGCGCGGTTGAAGTCGACTCCACAGGTCAGATCATACAGCTTCCATATTATTTTAAAGGGGGCAACGATGAAAGGAAAGGTGTTGAAGTGGAACTGGCCGGCAGGATTCTACCAGAACTGGAAATCATAGCAGGCTGGGCACTGATCGATGCGAAATATAAGGAACACACCACTTTCGTAAAGGATTCCAGGCCTAACAATACGCCCGACTATACCGCAAATCTCTGGGTAAACTACGCTCCACGTAAAGGAAAGCTCAAAGGCTTCTCTATCGGTGCCGGGGCCTACCACATCAGCGAGCGCCCGAATAATGACTGGACGCAGTCAGGTGTCGATTTCCACGCCATCGTTCCTGGAAAAGCTCCCTGGTATATGAAGGCCTATACTACCGTAAATGCTCAGGTGAGCTATAGCTACAAGGACTATACGATCCGCCTGATCGCTAATAATGTACTGGACGAGGTGGGCTATAATGCCTACCGCACATCTTTCATCAACAGGATCGATCCGAGAAATTTCGCAGCAGTGCTGAGCTACCGCTTCTGATCAACTGTGAAACTAAACTCCAATGAGCAGGAATAAAGGCTATACCCTTCGTAAGTTTTTCAATGATATCCACCTCTGGCTCGGACTCACCAGCGGCCTTGTGCTATTCGTCGTTTGTCTGACCGGCACTATCTACACCTTTCATAAAGAGATCGAAGAACTGGTAGAGCCTCAGAAATTCTCTGTCGAAGTACCCGCAAATGCCACTCGTATATCAACTGGCGCACTGGTAGCGATGGTTGAAAAGGAGCTAAACGGAGCGGTCACGGCCATCCAGATTCCTGCAGATCCAGAGGCAACTTACAGGCTTACCGTTAAACAATCGGCTCCCAAAGGGGTAGATGCGGCAAATGGCAAAGGTGGCAGAGGTAAGGTTTACTTCGTTAATCCCTACACCGGTGCCCTGACAGGCGAAGACGGCGGACCAACAAAGGAGTTTTTCATCACGGTGATGAAGCTGCATCGCTGGCTGCTCATCGAAGGGGATACGGGAAAGATTATCGTAGGTGTATCCACGATCATTTTCGTCTTTCTAACCCTCACCGGACTGATACTGTGGTTCCCGGCACGGATTAAGAACTGGAAACAGGGCTTGAAAATCAAAACCAAAGCCAACTGGAAACGTATTAATCACGACCTCCACAACACCCTCGGATTCTACTCCTTCATTCTCCTGCTGATCATGGGTCTTACCGGTCTCTGCTGGTCTTTCGAATGGTACCGCGATGGGGTTAGCGAGGTCATGGGCGCTAAGGTGTTCGCCGGGAGGGGTGAAAAGCCTTTACCTTCTACAGATGCGGGTGAGCTCCAGCCAATCAGTATCGATCAGGCGGTCACCATAGCGGAGTCCACCTTTCCCTACGAAGGAAACCTTTCTCTGAGCCTCCCTCAGGGCAAGGAAGGAACGTTCGTCGCTACCAAAAATAAAACTGGCTTCTTTGCAGGCTCAGCATCTGATAAAATGCAGATCCATCAATACTCCGGCACCCCACTGAAAATTGATCGTTTTGCAGATAAGAAGTTGAATGAACAGATAGTCGCCTCCATAAAGCCACTCCACCTCGGTGAGATTTATGGCACTTTCTCAAAGATCCTGTACTTTATAGCCTGCCTGATCGCCACCTCTCTGCCCGTCACAGGAACAATGATCTGGATCAATAAGCTCAGAAAAAAACCAGGGAAGCGCAGAACGGCACCAGCCGGCAACGGGGCTGCTCCCAAAGCAAAGGGGACGGAAAAACTCACCGGGCCTGCGCTCGTGCACTGATCGATAAAGATGTTTTTTAAATTTGACTGAAATGATAACACATGTTACTTCAGTCTCTGATCACCGAGTTCGAATATGAAGCGAATAGCACCCGCAGGCTACTCGAATCAGTTCCCGAAAAGGATTTAAGATACAAACCCAACCCTGTTTCCTGGACCATGGGTGAGCTGGCACAGCATATCGCAACGATATACTATTGGTATGTAGGCACTCTCGGAACAGATGTGTATGATTTAGCCTCAGATCATCTGGAAAGGGGAGATGTACACGACATTCAGGCCACGTTGAATCTTTTCGAAACGAATCTCGGAAAAGCGCGAACAGCGCTGAACAATATCACGGAAGAAGATCTGCTACAAAACTGGACAATGAAAATGGGCCAGCGAACCATTGTCGGACCCCTCCCCAGAGCCACCGCGATCAGGAACTTTCTCTTTAATCATGTCTATCATCATCGCGGCGAACTGGTGGTCTACCTGCGTGCAACAGGCAACACAGTTCCGGGACTTTATGGCCCCACCTATGAAGATCTTCAGAAAAGGACATCTGGCTGATTCTTTTACCTGGTTAATAGCTCAGCATTAAACTGCCTTGTTCTCTGTAGCAAAACCAAAGGAAACACAGGTTGACCAGCCCTGTGAAGAAGAGATTGATGAGTAGTCTGCGAAGCTTCTGCTTTTTTACCGTTAGGTCGTTCATTTTACAAATTGATCCTCTTACTCAGATTTCCCCTGAGAATCCTCGTAATTTAGTCACAAAGCATTGTCAATGGATTCCGTTAGCACTACGGTGGCGCCCTCTTTACAAACTAAGCGTCTTCAACTTCGCCTGGCCCGCCTGGAAGATGATCACCTGCTCTTCGCCCACCGTTCGGATGAGCGTGTTTCCAGATTTGTTCCACACTTCCGGCACACACAAATTGAACAGACACGGGAACTTCTTAAAACAATACAGGAAAACCACTCCAATGGTTCAGGTTACCTCTGGCTCCTGGAAGAAGCAGACACAGGCGCTTTCGCAGGCACAGGCTGTCTTTTCAAAATCGTAAAGGAGGAACGGAAAGGCGAACTGGGTTATTCACTCGTACCAGAGTTTCAGGGAAGGGGATACGCACAGGAAGCTGCAAAGGCCATCGTTCAGTTCGGTTTCGAAGTACTGGGCCTGCAACTGATCGAGGCATTTGTCCATAAACTCAATCACCAGTCGGTGAAGGTGCTAACCAGTAATGCCTTTGCGAATACAGGAATGGCAGATGTTCCGGAGCACGAACATTATGTTTTGAGAAAAGGAGTCGTATCCAGAACTGGCAGCCTCGCAAGGAGATTGCGCGAGGTGCTCGTGGATGGTGAGTGGATCGCCAATACCAATTTTGCAGATCAGGTGCTCCGGACGAGTTGGAAGCAAGCCACCTATCAGGTGGGCTCGCTCAATACGATCAGTGCGCTGACCTTCCACATCAATTATTATCTCGGAGGGGTGCTAGATGTCCTGAATGGAGGTGATCTGACGATCAGCGACCGTTTCAGTTTCCAGATGCACCCTATTAGCAGTGAGAGCGACTGGGATCATCTCAGACAACAATTTCTTCTGAGCGCTAAAGCGCTTGA
Organism: Bacteroidota bacterium; assembly: GCA_023409975.1. GTDB lineage: Bacteria > Bacteroidota > Bacteroidia > Chitinophagales > Chitinophagaceae > JAFIGV01. Next base: position 30,473 of record JAEYQO010000117.1, read on the forward strand.
GTCAAAACTGCTGCGCTTCCCCGATATAATGCTCGACCAGGTATTCGTCAAGCCGGAATACGGCACCTACCAGCGAAACATCGAGGGTGTCATTGAGCACAGCTATTACCATCTGGGGCAGGTAGTCCTGATCAGAAAGTTGGCGCTGGAAGCTGGTATCATATAACCATCCTGCTACTGCTTTCTGCTCAGCGCCAGATCAAAGTTCCTCGTACTTTGTCAATTCAAAATGCGATCCACCACCGTTGCCATATCCGCATGGGGAACAACTGCTTTTGGCGACTTCACCGACAGGTAACCGCGACCGGCATCCAACACTCGGACTTGCTGTGTTGTAATGCAGCTTCCAACAAATGGAAACATCTTTAGTACCGGTGTTTTCAATAACGGAGAATCCACTCCCGCCGTTTGAATAGGAACAAATGGTAAAAATGAGTGGCAGCCCCACAACCTCCCATGATTTGCAGATCACATCCTTATCGTAACTCTCAGAATGGCTGGCCGGTGTTGAAACGGGTACCATGGTCCATTGCTGTGTATCACCGCCTCCATTTCCATTTCCATTCCCGTTACCATTCCCGTTACCATTCCCATTTCCGTTTCCATTCCCACCAGTATTATTTCCGCCACACACCTGCTCACATTCGGCAAGGGTACTGAACACTCCGTCATTTACCACGGTGATGCAGGTGTTATTCACACATTTGTATCCACTTTTGCCACTGCCACCGGTATCTTCCTCACTTTCTTTTTCACAGGCACCGATGGAAATAACAAATAGCCCTAGGACAAAGAGTTTGCCTGAATGTAAAAATGACTTGCACATAGATCGATAGTTTGCTGTTGACTAAAAAATCAAACGCAAATTGAATCCATTCGAGCCAGGCAGGCACCCGAAAACCAGTATTCTTTAACGATTATCGAACAGAAGTCCGAAAGCGTTCCACGTAACTTTGCCGCATTATCAATCGATCCAACATGACACTTTCCTCCAGAGCTGCAGGCTACTATTCAAAAATGGACGGGAAAACCAAACTGGGCGACCTGCGCAACATGGCAAAGGAAATCAAAAAGGACCATGAGCTCGCGCTCGAGTTATGGTCGGTTGGCGAGTTCCTGCCCCGGCAGCTTGCCATTCTGATCATGGACCCTAAGAAGATGACTCAGGAAGTAGTGAATCAATTGGATAGTGATATTCAACAACATCCTTTCTCAGAAAGAATCCATCTCATCGATTGGCTGATGGTCAACCAACTGGCCAAAGACAAGAAGGCGAAAGAACTCATGCTCTCCTGGCAGAATAGCCCCTCCGCCCTGCAGAGAAGAATCTTCTGGTATCATCAGGCGCGTCTGCGTTGGGTGGGCCAGACACCCCCGCCCAACTCGGAAGAACTTATGAAGGCCATTGAAGCAACGATCGAACAGGAAGCTCCGGAAGTACAATGGGCGATGAATTTCACTGCCGCACAGATCGGCATATACCAGCCGGAATTCCGGGCCCGCTGCATCAGCCTGGGTGAAAGAACCGGACTTTTTAAGGACGAAATCGTAGCAAAGAACTGTACGCCAAATTATCTGCCGGCTTTTATCACTATGCAGGTGGCAAAGCTGGAGAAATAGGACCGGTGCTCATCTGCCCAGATAGTATTTCAGATAGATCTTGGTAAGCGGCCACCACCCCGGTATCACCGTATACCAGTAAGGCTTGGGAAGAAATCTTTTCGTTGACGTATAGTCTTCCAGGAAAACAAAATCCCGGTTTCGGACGATCTCTGATTTCTTCAGGTCAGATAGAGGCTTCAGTGTATAAACCCTGCGTTGCACGCCCCTTCTAAAGCGGAAGCTGGTCGGATAGGGTAAGAAGGCCAGATGTGGGTTGGGTAGCCAGTAAAGCCGGAATCCCTGTTCATACCAGTGTTCCCCGTTTTCCCTTTCACTATCGTACTTGAAATGAATGCCATAGCGACCTGCTTTTTCCAGATCAATGATTCCGGTATCAGCTACTCCACGTCTGTAAAAGGAATAGAACTGCCCATCTTTCATTTTGACTAATCGTTCACTCAGTCCCTTGCGCAGTATCTTCTGAAGAAAATTGAAATTGCACATGAGACATTCCGCTCTGGAAAATAGCGTATCGAGCCTTTCTAAAAGCTGCTCATCTCTCCAGATAAACTGCATATCGTCCTGAACAAAATAGGCATACCGGAATCCATTTTCCCTCGCATAATCCACTGCCTTTTGCATATTCCGGTACAAGCCACCATGCTTACATTCTGTGATTTCCGATCTGCTGTCCTGAACAGGGATGCCCTGCTCTCGATAATTTGCTAATAGCTGCTGCGTTTTCTTATCCGTGCTGTCATCATCAAAAATCACTTTCGGTAGCTCAGGATAAAACTGCTGTATAGACTGCAGTAAATTCTCCAGCAAGGGGCCGCGGTTATAGCTGAATATGCAAAGCAGGAGTTCACCAGCCATACACCAAGATAACAAATGCCGGCCCGCCGGGCAACCTGCGCGCCCTGAAATCTGGCTGGCGGCGTTCCTCAGCTGCCCTTGAGAAGGCATCCAGTCTTAGCGCTACCAGTTTAGTCATTGTTTTTTCGTTTTTAGATTTTGAAAATTCTGTCCAGAAAAATCCCTGCAGGGGTTGGGTTCACATGCTTCATCTTCCGGCCGCGGTCCGTTGAATCCGGCGTTGTGAAAACCTGATGCAAAAGTGGTTCGGGGCGGTGAGAAAAATGGGTCGCTAAGGTCGCGCGACCCGTGTCTAAGCCGCTGCTGGTGCGGAAAGAAAATTTCTGGCATATGAAATGCGGGGGCGTTGATTTGAGCAAAAATCCGGGGAAGGGGGAGGTCGTTGGGAGGGTATCACCAAAGTATCACCAAAGAGTCACCAAAGAGTCATCACAGTGAAGGCTGCACAAGGCAAATACAGTCAACTGATGATTTTTTCGAGATTCCGGATCATTTTCTGGAGTAAATCGCGGGTGGTTTTGGCCGATTTTTCTGTGATTGTGTAGAAACATTTCTTGAAATATTCCTGTTTGATGTGCTTTCCGTTTGACGATTTAATGTGATTTCCTGCCCAGTTGAAGAGATGTGCAGGTTTTTCTGTTCTGAGGATTCTGGATTCATGGAGCAGATTCATTATGCAGGCCAGAACATTGGCGTTTTTTGTGTGGTGGTGAAGTGAGTGGACTGGTAGTTTCCCTCGCTGCCGGTGAGCAGATCAAGATAGTTTTCGAGTTCGACAGAGAGCCAGGGGTGGAGCATTTCGCAGAGGTCTTTGGAGGTAGGGTTGAGGATGGAGCTTGGGTTTGCGGTACTCATTGAAATTTCTGCCAGGAGGAATTTTGAGACCTAAAACGTTTAGTGCTTTGGCAAACCATCTTCGACTATAATGGAAGTGAATCTTTGGGCATCGTGATTTCTCTGCAATAAATCCGAATGGTTTCGCTCTTTGTCTTGATCTCAACAACCGATAGATCAAATACCTTACAGAGCGTATTTCTGCTAATGCGGAAGGTTTCAATCTCATTTCGTTTTATTGCTACTTTTTTAAAGATGCCATGAATCACGATCTCAGTTCCTTCAAGATCAAACACCGGCGAGGCTCGCGCGACCAGCCAGGTTTTGACATAAAAGCCCACACAGGTTAAGGCAATAACCCCCAGAGCAAATAACATATTTGAAAGCTTTACCTCTTCCAATCGAAAAAAATATAGCGTTAGTACTATCACATGGATGGCTATAATCGCCCAATATTCCTTAAGAATTCTTTTCATAAGTTGGCATTCTCCATACCTGCAGGGGTTAAAGTTCTTAAATTACTTTAATACTCGCCTGCCTAGGCCAATAAGTGACCTGGCGAGCCTTCTCAGTCCTATTATAGGCAGCCTTTTCTATTTACATCTGCTTAATTTCAACTGGTGACGTTGAAGCTATCATGATATTCTACAGTCCCCTCCGGTATCTTTCCAGTAAATAACTTTACCTGAGAGTATTCGGCAGGAGCATGCAGATATTGCAAACGAGCATCGCTCCTGAATCCGAACCGGCCATAATAGGAAGGATCGCCCAGCACCACACATCCGGCTGCATGCATGTTACTCAATGCGTCAATGGCGGCATTGATAAGGCCAGAACCTACGCCAGACATCTGTTTCGAAGGAATCACTGAAACGGGCCCCAGTCCATACCAGCCTTCATTTCCTGACGAAATGGTTACAGGTGACATAACAATATGTCCTATCAATACTCCCTCCTCCTCTGCCACCAGGGAAGCTGTCAGTTGTCCATTTGCGCGCAAGGCTTTTATGATGAACGATTCCGTTCCACTGCTATATGCTGCAGAAGCAAACGCAGCTTTTGTTACCTGATCGATAGCCTCGATATCAGAAGGCGTTTCCTCCCTGATAGTAAAATTGTATCTGTGCATTACTGAACGAATTAAATAAAAATAGGAGATTCTACTTCTTCTGAAGGCGCAGAAGCCATGAATAGAAATTATCAGTTTGAAAGTGTAATTACCTGGACGGTAAATGCTATAATAGAATATCCATCATAAGCTCAAATGGAAGAAAAGTGGAACTCCTCCCGAAAATAATGAAAAACCGTAACAAGCCCTTCATGAATGAAAATCACCTGCCATATCAGTGACACCTACTTGCTCTGGGTACATTGATACCGGCATATGTGCCATGTCAGGTAAAATTTTTTGGGGCAAAGACAGCAAAAGCTCAGAACATGAAAAGCCTATTCATGTGGGTCAACATGCCAGAATGACAATTATCCAGAGCCCATCTCCATGTTTGAAAGGTGGGTCAACACGCCGGAATTATCAGTCTGAAGTTTCCTAAACTACTACTAAAGGTGGGTCAACATCCCGGAATAACGCCAAATCCTACTCTAGCAGATCAAACAGGTGGGTCAAGATCCCGGAATAAGAGCTCAAAATGTACTTAGCTCTTGACATCAGATACATTCATTTCTAACCTTGATGCCCTGACGCTCCAGTGCCTCCTTGAGTTCAAGCCAGGTCTTATTTCTTAAAGTACCCGCCGGATAGCTCCTGCTCTTAAAATCCTTAGTAATCACTCTGAGAATGTTCGGCATTTTTACCTGTGATTCAAAAACGATTTCCTGTATGTCCTTCAGTCTGAATGCCTGGGTCTTCCAGAAATAGATATGGCTCTTAACCACCAGGTAGTGCTGCGACATCCTGAAATAATGCATGAGCCAGGAGTTGACCAAAAACCAGAATAGTAGAAAGGAAATGATGGTAATCGAATACCAGGTTGACCAGGGGATGAGACCCGCTAAAAGTATAAAGACACAAAAGGAAAGTACGCCCCAAAGTAAGAGACCTCTATAACTTAAAAGCTGATGGCCCTTGTAGTTTCTAAAGGATTCAACATTCAGCTCCAGCTTTTCTACTCGTGAAACCTCCAGGTGGGTCAAAGGAGTATTGTCGTCAATAACCACCTGTTTAAGGAATGATTTAAACTCCCACGCATTCTCATACAGGTCATCGAAGATATATCTGGTCTGGCCGTCCTTGAATCGCAGAGTGGCAGCCTCCATCAGGTATGGTATAAAGAAGGGGAATTTTACTTTACCCGATAATGCCAGATGCTCTATTTCATTAAGTCTATATTTCTTGCCATAGAACGAAATAGTGGATTCGTCGATCTTAATGACCGATACATTCTTGTAATATTTATAAACTGAATAGAATGCCAGGTAATAAATGATAAAAGCGAAAATGAGGAAGCAATAGTCTTTAGGCGTCACAGTTTCAGCTCCAGGCAAACCCGGAAATTGTAATAGCACGATAGTCCCCATAACCATGAGCGCCATACCACTTAATATGATAGTCAGATAGAATCTAAACCTGTGCCTTTTAGAAACAAGTATTGTCATAATCACCTTGGTACTTCTTGCGACAAATATCGTAGCTCTTTCTGCGGCCAGCGCTGGCTATTTTAGTTCGATATCAATAATGGTCTGCCCCTTCTTCCCTAAGTACGCCCGTATAATTTCGCTGTACACTTTTTGGGGAGCATTGTCTGAATTAGAAAAAATGATGAGCCCGTCTCCCGTTTTAGCCAGCAGAAAACAGATGCTGCGGGAGCCCGCATCATCTCCCCCGTGTGATAGAGCATATTCGTTATTCCCGATATCATAGATAAACCAGCCTAATCCAATATAACGGTTCTCTTTAGTCTTCGTTGCATGCGCAACCATCTGCTCAGCGATGTTTCCATCAAGGCCCTCATTTCGTAGCGTAGAGATAAGAAATCTGGCGAGATCAGGAACAGTTGTCTTAAACAGGTCTGCTGCATTAGGCCTTGTATTTTTTGTTATTTCCATCTCCTCACCCTCAGCATTGTGCGGCACGGCAAAGCGGCCAGTCATGGCTTCACTCCAGGTTAATTTGCTATCTGACATTCCTAGTGGTCGTAACAGAACTTGATCCACCAATGAATCAAAAGGCAGATTAAATTTTCTCTCCAAGGCTCTCCGTAGATACTCGAATCCCTCACCCGAATAGCCATATTGAGTTCCGGGTGTATGGCCAAATGCAAGCTTCTTATCGGGCAATTCCCATCGCCAGTTCGGAAATCCGCTTTGATGGTTCAGTACATGACGGGTAGTCAGCGTCTGGTGACGTGGATCTCCAGCGATATCCGGATCGATCCAATAGTAATACAATGGTTCATCTAAGCTCCATTTTCCGGCACTTACCAATCTTAGCGTCGTCATGGTCGTTATCAACTTGGTAATGGAGGCCACATTATGAATAAGGTCGTAAGGTGCTGGCTTACCCTTTGCCAACACTCCGAATACTTTAACCTGCTGAAGAACGCTATCCTTGATAATGCCTATCGCCAGCGAAGGTATTTTATTCGATTGAAGCCAGGCCGCTACGCTCGCCGGATCTTCAAAATCTGGTCGAATAGAAGGTGCTTCCTGATGATCATAACTGATAGCACGTGTAAGCTTCCATTGCCCGTCCAATAGCCAAACATGGGTGAACCTGGCCCTACCCGTCAAATGTGCCACCTGGTTCCCTTCTGTTTTAAAAAATCGATGAGTTCCTGTTTGTACGGCACCGTATAGCGAACCTTTATGGTAAAGCGGGTAGACACGCAGGCTATTGGGGTCAAGAATCCTTTTGGAACTGTAACTAAGATTACAAACATGTTGCTTGAAATCGCCTATGAATTTTGCTTTTGAACTTGTAACACCAGCTTCGTCGTGGTAAAATTCAAAATCTTTACTGATTAGGCGATCCAAAACGGAAGTATCGCAGGCATTGTATCCCGCTTCAAATAGCAGGCTATCCTGTGTCTTCAGTAAGGCAAATAGGGCAGATGAATTATTCTGCGCACCCACAGAACCTGCCTTTAAGAAGAAAAGGACCAGGACCAGATATTTTATGATGCTGATTCTTTTGATGGGCACAAGTATAGAACACAATATAAACATGAAATGGTCTGGCTGTTTAAAAATAGACAGTCTCATGTAATGGATCAGCGGGAACGGTTAACGGCTTTATGCAGTAGCGGTAATAGCGTACTGTCAGCCGAAACAATAAATAAAGTAAATATTTATTCAATTGCTTCGATTAAGAACGTCAGGCCGCTATTGCACAACGCCGATGTTACCTGCATGTGCTTCGTCAGTTGACAGTTGTCAGCTCAATGTAGTCTCCGCTATCATGACCAACAGCAACGAAAAGTTCGCTATTACTTGTTAGAAATAACCGTTTGTCAATTTTTGTCCTGAAGATTTCATCAAATGTAAAGGCACAATATCCAAGTGGAAGTATCCAGTCCAAGAACTCATAATTTTCTTGGTCTGTACTTGCTATTTCGTCAATTTGTTGAAGCACTCCTAGTTGTGCATACCTGTTTTCAGGCGAATACTTTAGGTCGCAAGCCCAGTCAATATCGTCCTTGTCATAAGTGTCTGCACCTGAGAAGTAAATGGCTGGAAGTTCTTTGTCGTCGTCAGCAAATTTTATAATGCCAATCCAAAAGGCAACAATGCTTTCAGGAACGGCGTTTTGCTCTACAAGCCCTGTGAGCCAATCGACAATTTCCGCCTGTTCTGCTTCTATATCCAACATGCGCAAAGATGTCCAATAGGTTTTCGGAACAACTTGCTCATGAAAATCTATAAACTTACTCCATGCCTCTTTTGCGTTTGTCTTTAAAGCAAGGATTGTCGTCAAACCGTCCCATGATTGCTCGTGTTGAAAGTCCATATAATTGCTGCTAAGTTCTCTGTCGCTTTGTGTTCGTGTGGTTATTCATGGATCGTCCAGCCGTGGCGCTGCCAGGTAATGTATAGCCATAATAGTATAACGTCCAGAACCTTTTTATCTGCAAAATAGTTTAAGTATGCCCTTGGAGCAAAATGCTGCTTTTTCGTAATTTGTATAGCCACATGGAGACACTATAATTTTCCCTCAAAGTTCAATTGTTGAGCCGGCAAATATTGATTTACCCCAAGATATAATTAATGATTACAATGAGGCTGTTCAAGTTTTAAACTTATCTCCTCGAAGTGCGGCTGCTATGCTACGGTTAGCAATACAAAAACTTTGTAAGGTATTAGGTGAACCCGGAAAGGACATCAACACTGATATTAAAAACCTAGTTGTAAAAGGATTGCCAAGTAAGGTTCAAGAGGCTTTGGACAGTGTTCGAGTTATTGGTAATGAAGCGGTGCATCCGGGAGAACTAAACTTGAACGACAACCGAGAAATTGCAAAAAAACTTTTCAAACTTGTAAATTTCATTGCGACCAAATTAATAAGTCAGCCAAAAGAAATTGATGAATTGCACAGTTCCTTGCCAGAAAACAAATTAGATGGAATTAAAAGGCGAGACGGCAAATAAAAACTGAGGAAATTCGTAGCACAACACACTTTTACTTTATCCGATGACTTGGAAAGAACAGAATTGGCTTTTTTTGGAATATCTTGACATGAATAGTAAAAGCTATAAAAATCAAGAAAAACTTTGAGCATTTATACGTTCTAAGGCATGTGGACTCTTTTGTCTAAAGCGATTGACGCGACAGACTACAAGGAGATCAAAGCCGAGTGCGAAAGGAAAATTAATCTATTGGAAGCGAAGCTCTCAGCTACTGCCCCAAAACAGGAAACTATATAGACTCGCTCCTGGAGACAGCCCTCTATAATCTTGCTCATATTGATGAACGCTACAGCAAGGCCGATATTAACGGCAAGCGTCAAATCATTGGTTCGATATTCCTTGAAAAATTGGAGTTTACGGAAAATGGTTATCGAAACTCTAGAATAAACGAAGCTGTTCAGTTAATCTATAGTATTGACAAGGTTTTCAGCGAAAAAGAAAAGGGACAAACCAGTGATGAAACCAGTTTGTCCCAAGAAGTGATCCCGCTGGGACTCGAACCCAGGGCCCATACATTAAAAGTGTATTGCTCTACCAACTGAGCTACAGGATCAACCCTTGTTCTCTTGAACGGGACGCAAAGATAACCATCTCAACTTTTCTGCCAAAAACTTTTCAGGCTTTTTCTACCAATACCCACTCTCCCAACATCCATAACTTCTATCATAGGTTTTCATCCACCCCCTCCGTATTTTGTATCCATGCGACATTTAATGATACTCCTGTTCTGCTGCTTTCTCTCCTCAAAGCTATCTGCTCAGGATTCTTTCAACGCCATCATCCGTGATAGCCTCACCAAAGAACCAATACCCGGCGCTCTCGCCACGCTCGAAGGTTCCACCATAGGCACAGCAGCAGATAACAACGGTCGGATAACTCTCAACCCCATACCAAAGGGAAACCAAATTTTCCTGTTCTCTGCACTTGGTTACCATAACAAAAAACTCAGCTTCTCCTTCCCACTCCCCGATACAACACCCATCACCATCGATCTCGCACCCGAAGAACTGGATCTGATCATCGTCGAAGGAACCCGAAGCAACCGCAGCATCGCCAACACTCCAACGCGCGTCGAAGCGCTCACCGACGAAATCGAAGAGGCCGCCACCATGGACCCCTCCAAAATCTCGCACCTCCTCACGCATAGCACGGGTATACAGGTACAACAAACCTCCGCTACCTCCAATACCGCAAATGTCCGGATCCAGGGCCTCGATGGCCGATATACCCAGATTCTTAAAGATGGCTTCCCCCTATACGGCGGTTTCTCCGGTAGCCTCAGCATCACACAGATACCACCACTCGACCTCCGGCAAGTGGAATACATAAAAGGCTCAGCCTCTACACTATACGGCGGCGGAGCCATCGCCGGACTGATCAATCTGATCTCTAAAGAACCCACCAGGGAAGAAGCGATCCTCCACCTCAACGCCTCCCAGATCGGCGCCCGAGATATCAACGCTTTCGTCAGCCGCCGGCAGGATAATCTCGGCTATACTCTGCTGATCCAGCGCAATAGCCACTATGCCTTTGATGCCGACAATGACGGCTACAGCGATATGCCCGCTCTTACCAAATTCAACCTCAACCCGCGTCTGTTCTACTACATCTCGGATCGTACCAAACTGACTCTCGGCGGAACGGTCACATACGAACAACGCGACGGCGGCGACATGCAGCTCATCGGAGATGCCTTCCCCCAACCAGATCATTTCTACAAGGAGTTCAATGATATCAACCGCTACACAACACAGCTACACTTCCAGCACCAGCTCAAAGGAAACAGTACGCTCAACCTCCGCAATAGCTTCAATATCTTCGAAAGAAGCCTGAAGATCACCCCCGCACCAACCCTCGAAGAATACCGCTTCGCAGGAAAACAGGTCTCCTCTTTCTCCGAAGCGTCCTGGACACACCATAACAAGGACAATGTGCTGATCACGGGTTTGAATTTCTACACAGACAGTTTTCAGGAGGATCAACTCGATTCCAATCTCCTCCGCAATGAAGAATACCAGACGTTCGGGGCCTTCGCCAACTACACCTTCGATCTCAACCGCTCCATCGCCATCGAGTCCGGACTGCGAACAGACTATGTGATGAATGATAAGCTTTTTGTCCTGCCCAGGGTCTCAGTGCTGCTCCGGTGGACTGAAAAACTCACTACGAGAATAGGGGGCGGGCTGGGCTACAGAAATCCTACCATCTTCAACCAGGAAGCAGAACTCTACGGATACCAGAATATCCTGCCCATCGATCGCGACAAGGTTGCAGCAGAACAATCCTACGGCGGTAATGCAGATATCGGGTTCAAATCAGCGATCGGAGAGCACATTTTCCTCAACCTGAATCAGATGTTCTTCTATACCCACCTCGATAAGCCGATTGTCTTCGCGCCCGCAACCACAATGCCAGGCTTCTTCGGGTATATCAATGCCAATGGACACACACGTACTTACGGCGCAGAAACTTTCGCTAAAATCAGCTACAGGGATTTCACGTTCTTCCTCGGATATACCTACACCAATGCCACCAACCATTTCGACGGTTCTCAATCGGTCGTCCCCCTGACACCGCAGCACAGCATCAAAGGCGACCTGCTGTACAACCTCCCCGGCCGATGGAGAATCGGTGCAGACTACGAATTCAAAAGCGCACAAACACTCAGCAACGGCTGGGAGACACCGTCATTCTGGACCTTCGGCGCATTGGTAGAATATACCTGGAAGAAGCTGAGCATCTATGGAAACGTAGAGAATTTTGGTGATATCCGTCAGACGCGCTGGGGCTCGCTCCGCTCCGGTCCCTGGGATACACCTCAACTCACCGAGGTCTGGGCTCCGCTCGATGGCTTCGTTTTCAACTACGGAATTCGGCTGAAGCTCTAGGAAGATTCCTGCTTAAGTGCTTATGAAGCACGCAAAATTTTCTCCTGCCCGATTAATCTGATCGGAACTTCCAGTGGTTCTTATATATCTACGTGTGCACCATGTGGGGACTTTGTCAGGAGGGAGCCGGGAAGGAGTCTGGAAGGAAGTATGCTGTAGGTGTTCGTCAGGTGTCCGTTAGCTTTTTGGGGAAAATCTGACTGCATTTCTGCCAGCGCAAAATATTACTCCCGCTAGTTGCTACTGTCAGTCCCGGAACATTCCCGGTTGACCATTGCTCCCACTGAGGTTTTTTATGAAAACGACATTCTCCGGATTATCAGGATCGTCCTGTACATTGTGGTAGGCACAGTAAAGGAGCCTGTTCTTTCCTTCAGCCAGTCCGGGCAGGTTGTAGGCGACGATATCGTGGATACGTTCATACTCGTTCTTTAGCGCGACGGTATCGTGCAGGGGAATGGACGTCATATAATTGATCAGGGGAACGAGCTCATCATCAAGCAGGTAAGGCTGAATATCCATCAGTACGGGATCTCCCGGTAACTGCATGGTCATCGGCATAGGATAATACTCCTTTACAGAAGCCAGAAGTGTGTTGCGATACTGCTCCAGTTCTTTGTGCCGGTCGTAAGTCAGCATCGTACCTGCCGGTCGTAGCAATTCCGTTGCAACCAGCACCTTCAGCGCCGCATCCATTAAATGTCCGTTCCTCATTTCCGTTTTTGATTCTTCGAGGTAATCGACAGGCCCGTTTCCAAGTGCGGAATAAACACCAGCGTACAACGAAACAAGTTTCCATTCACCCTGAATTTCATTAAAGGTCGCGGCAACCATGTGTTCAACATATCCGGACTTCAGGATCATAGATGTAAAGAAACCCGAACGGGTATTAGCAGGCAGGGAAAGTCTAAACGGCTTTTCCTTGTCTGCAACGGGAATCGTAACGGTGGTGATGCCTGTATTTTTAAAATGTACCCGTTCCATAAAACTGAAGGGTGTATCGCTGGCGATCTGACTATACAGCTCAACGAGGGTATCAAGACTCGCCTGGCTCTTTTCCTGCAGATTGGGGGACATCATCGAAACCAATGCCTGCCGGTCACCAGCGGCCATCAACCGGATCAATTGATGACTTGATCTTTCAATTACTTTCTGTATCTCCGGATCAATCTGCTCATTTCTCCAGGAATCATAGGTGACAGGTTGACATCCGGTGTAGGCAAGAAGTGTAACGACAAATACAGCGAGCAAAAGACGCATCATGCGGGGGTTTAGACTGCTGCCAAAATAGAAAAACCAGCCAGTATTTTATACCGACTGGTCATCTCGCTAACCTATAAACATGCGACCCCTTTTGGGGTCGATCGGTATTATGTAACCTAGAAAGTCCGGGTTGTCAAGCCGTGTCCGTTCAATTCATTTACTAACCATGAGACTATCGGTTAATACTCTAACGACTCACGACTCACGACTGCCGGAGGCCACTCACGACTAACGATCTGACATCTGAAAACTGATTGGCCGTTGGCATTTTTATAGTTTGTTGGTTTCGTAACACTTCCGGTAACCCGTAGGAACCTAGTATGCCAGGTCTCCCGGTAATATACCGGAACGCATCAGGCCTCGTTTACTATGATTTACGAACCATGGGACTATCGGCTAATACACTAACGACTGCTATGTAGAAAGCAAAGTGGAAGTATATGTGGTCATTCCTGGTCACATAAAGTTATCTATTTTTTAATTCAGCTCTAAAATATAATCTCCGACTGCTATATGCGGTCACTTCTCTGAGGCCGCCCGTAATTGTATGAGTCAAAAGAGGTACGAATACTAACGAATGTGATTTTTCCACCGTCGTTGAAAGTGCGTTTTCCTCTTTGGTATTGTGAGATCTATTTTTATCACTGAACAATTTTTCTATTTTTATGCTGCTGTAAGAAACGGAAGTGGGCTCTGCTGAGGAGCAACCTACCAGGGATATTACAGCAGGATAAGCATCCTATGAAGGTATCGGTCTAGCACTGGTGCCTTCTGCTTTGATAGGATGCAATTCCTTAAATGCCTAAAGAAAACCTTTCCCGCGTCTTTCTCTTGCTCGTTTTCTGCTGCATTACAGGTCTATATCCATCCTGATATTCAAAACCGGTCTTTACGACACCTTTGGCAATCAACGATAATTTCCGTGCTACCTTAATAATTGCCTTTTTACTATCAATTTTTTTAAACTTACTGTAATATGCAAGTAACGCTGGAGAGTTCCTAATAGCAACCCATGCAGCTTCGATAATTAGTGGACGCAAATATCTGTTACATCGAGGTTGCACTCCAAGTGTTCTGATAGTCTCTCCCGAGCTTTGCTCCCAGGGACACAGGCCAAGAAAGCTGCAGAACTCATCAGGGTCTTTGAATCGGCTGAAGTCACCTATTTCGCAAATCAGCGCCATTGCAGTTACACCCCCGATGCCCGGCACGGATGTCAGTACTTCATATGTGCGCCTATGCGTTGCAAAAACCTGCTGTCGTAACTCTCTGGTTACATCCAGAAGCTTTTTTCTCTGAGTGCGAAGTTCTTCGATGCGGTGTCGCAGCGTCATAGTGCCTGCTGCTGTAGCTAGCTCCAGATTGTCAAGCCACTTCAGCGTCTTTAAGATGATGCGGCCATTATGGGATGCTGCTTCTTTAGGTATTTCTATTCCAAAATAGAATAGCAGACTTTTGAGCCTGTTGTTTGCTCTCGTCACTTCTTTAACCATTGTCATGCGGAGGCGAAAAAGGCTACGCAGTTCCTGCTGTTCCCGTGGCAACACGTGAATACCTTTGAGTATTCCACGTTCCAGACACTCAGCTATCGTGCGGCTGTCATGCAGATCCGTCTTGGTCTTACGCTGCTTGTCTGTTTGAGGTATGTCGGCGGCATGAACTATGATATTATTAACTCCCTGTTCAGTAAGCCGTTCATGAATACTAGTGCCGCAAAAACCAGCTTCATATGCTGAATGGAATGCAGCGCCAGGATAGGTCGATTTTAGAGTCCGGACAAGTTGTTCCACATTAGGCTCCTGAGAAAATCCCTTTAGAAGCACCCCATTACAGCGCAAAGACACAGACCAGCTTGACTTGTGGACATCTAATCCTACAAAAATGTTTTCCCCGGTAAAATCAATTGGTTTTTCGAAATTTGTTCTTGGCATAGTGCAAGTTTTTAATTGTAATTAATCGGGCGACACTAGATCGCATATCTCAATTAAATTTCGGCTCTTTTCAGATGACCGCATATACTTGCACTATGTCTTTCTTACATAATTACTAACGACTAGCGACTAACGACTACTGACACCCACACCCTCTCGCTTCTCCCTCAGTACAAACCCCCATCGGCCATTCAAACGCACCCGCATTCCGCACCCGCTCCCAGTAAAACTTACTGCGCGCCTGCGAAGTAGTACCAATCTCAGTCATCGTCGCCGCCTCAAACAAACGCCCGTTCACCATCGTATAGCGTACCTGCTCAGTCTGACGGATGTCCTCCAGCGGATTACCATCCAGCACGATCAGATCCGCCAGCTTACCGGCTTCCAGACTTCCAATCGATTCATCGAAACCTAAGGCTCTGGCAGGGTTGATCGTGGCGGTTCTCAGGGCGTCCATCGGACGCATTCCACCCTGGGCCATCATCCAGATCTCCCAATGCGCGCCCAGCCCCTGCAGTTGGCCATGCGCCCCCATATTTACCAGTACACCCGCATCCTGTAACTTCTTTGCCTGCCGGGAAACGAGGATATGCCCGTTTTCATACTCTTCCTCTGGGATCATGGTACGGTGACGGCTCCGGCTGTCCACCACTGCTCTGGGTGTAAACTGTAACAACCTTTCCTTCTCCCAGATATTGTCATGCTGATACCAGTAATACTCTCCGCTCACCGACCCATAACTCACCACCAGCGTAGGTGTATAGGCAGTGCCCGATTGCTTCCATAGCTGGATCACATCATCATATAGTTCGGAAATGGGCATGTTGTGCTCTATAGTGGTATGGCCATCGAGGATCATACTAAGGTTGTGAAAGAAAAACGATCCTCCCTCGGGCACCACTTCCATACCCAGCTCCCGCGCTGCAGCAATCACCTGCTGCCGCTGATCTCTCCGGGGCTGGTTGTAGCTCTTCACAGAAAATGCTCCGAACGCCCTGGTTCTTCGCAAAGCGCTCCTCGCATCTTCAAGACTGTTGATGACAGCCTTGAAATCACCCTCCGCACCGTACAGGATCGTACCGGTTGAAAAGATCCTCGGTCCCACCATCTGTCCTGCACGCACCAGCTCCGACTGTGCAAACACCAGCTCCGAATTGGCGGAAGGATCATGCAGGGTCGTCACGCCGTAAGCCAGGTTCGCGTAGTACGGCCAGTGCTTCTCCGGAAGGATTCCCTCTCTGAAATGACCGGCATGTGCATGCGCATCGATGAAGCCGGGAAGTATGGTCTTCCCCTGCACATCGATCACCCGCGCACCCGCCGGAATTGCGATACTTTCAGCCGCTCCCACGGATTTTATTTTATTACCCTCCACGAGTATAACACCGTTCTCGATCACCTCATCTCCACGCATGGTAATGATCCGCGCCCCTTTAAAAGCAATGCTGCCGCCTGGTTTGTAGGTCTCCGCTTCCAGGCCAATGGCGATGCCCTGATCAGGAATCTTGTAAAGACTATCAGGCTGCCCTGACAAAAAGCTGAATCGCTCTTCCAGCGGAATGGTAAAGTACTGGTCGCCCAAGGTATAATGCAAGCGCTTCCCGTCACCACTCCAGTGAAGATTTAAACCGGCGTCCCGCGACACTTTCTTCACAGGAAAGTCTTCCGTTCCACTTCCCAGCTCTATCGTTTTTCCCACCTGCGGAAACGCAGCGATATATACATTGTGCAGGTCCACAAACGCAATCCAGTTCCCATCCGGAGACACACGAAACTGGCCGCCATATGTGCTCTTTATAAGCGGCTGTTCATCCAGTCCGTTCAGGTCCACACTCAGGAATTGCTTGTTCAATCCACCGCCTTTCTGAACATAGACGCGTTTACCATCTGCACTGAACCGTGGCTGGCCGCCGGCATGCGTCACAAAGCGGGGCACCCCGCCCTCTGCCGGCATGACATATACTCCCGGACGGGAGGTATAACCTGGTCCCAGCACATTGTTGCCGTTCTCCATTTCAAAAACGATCCACTTGCCGTCCGCAGAAAACGAAGGGTTTCGGTAAATGCCTTTGGCTGTGGTCAGTCGCTTTGACCGCCCCGGCCGCCCCAGATCCACGAGGTGTATAGCGCCCGTCGCAGAATCATTCCAGCTCACATACACCAGTTGCTTCCCGTCGGGAGCGTAGGCGGGATCGAACTCATAATCCTTCGTGGCTGTTATTCGGTTGGGTGTCCCCCCTGGCAGGGATTTCCTGTGCAGATAACCCAATGCGCTGAATACGATCTCTTTTCCATCGGGTGCTGTCGCCGTGCTCTGTAACACACGTGCCTGGAATTTGTCCGGATTAATATCTTGCTGGTATCGTACTACCTCAGCGATCTGTTGAACCACATCCACCTCGAAAGGGATGGTGGTAGCTGTATTCGGTGTCTCCACATCGATCTTCAGGATCTTTCCCTCACTCCAGATCAGAATATGCCTGTCGTCGGGCATCCAGTCGAATCCCGTATAGGCACCGAATATGGTCCAGGCTTCCTGCTGATCCTTGGTGAGCTGGTCATATACCGGCCATTCCTCGCCTGTTTGCAGATCCCTCAGAAACAGTACTGTTCTGGTTCGCACTCGTCTGATAAATGCGAGTTTGCGTCCATCATTGGAGAGCTGAGGCCGCATCGCTCCGCCAGAGCCTCCTGTCACCTGCTCCGTTTTGCCGGTCTGCCGGTCGAAGCGTCTGATGACGAATATCTGTTTATTAGGGTCCTTGTTATACTGGAAATGTCCACCCGGATACATGTCCTCGCTGAAGTAGACATATCGACCGTCCGCAGAAACCACCGGTTCATTCACATCCTGCTGGTCGTTCTTCTTCGTGGTCAGTTGCAGCCCTTTCCCTCCGCTGATATGATACATCCAGATCTCTCCAGCACCGAGCGAACGCTCAGAGGTGAAATGTTTGCGGGCTACGAGGTATTGTCCATCCGGCGTCCAGGCAGCATTGTTCAGGAGGCGGAACGTTTCTTTTGTCACCTGCCGGGCATTGCTCCCATCAGCATTCATCACCCAGATATTATCTCCGCCACCAGCATCAGAGGTGAACAGGATCTGCTTCCCATCAGGGCTGAACCGGGGCTGCACCTCAAATGCCAGACCCGTACGTAACGGACGGGCCTTGCCACCCTCAGCAGGTATCTGGTAAATATCCCCCAGTAAATCGAACACAATTGTTTTGCCATCCGGAGAAACATCGAGATTCATCCAGGTTCCCTCATCAACCGTAAATCTGACTTCCTTATGCGGACCACCGGGATGGTTGACATCCCATTTTTCCTTCTCCCCGGCATGCGCTGTAACGCTCAGCAGTAATAAGCTGATGGTAATCGACTTGAACATTCGGCAAGATAAGCCAATCGCCCTGGAAGCAGGGCACCCGGCGCCTAATCACTGCCGAATGCGATCGTACTCAGCAAAGCATTCTCCGCCTGTCTTGAATCCAGCCTCGTATGCTGAACCACAATAGGAACATTCGAAACCAGAACGGAAGCAAAATCTGTATCAAGAGGTACCGGCGCAGGGTCCTTCAGGTCATTGAAGCGCAGATGAAGCGTTCGCTGGGCAGGTACCTCCACTTTATAAGGCCCCACCGGGTCTCTGTCGGTAAAATAGATGGTGATTTCCACCTGCGCTGTCTGATGACCCGCATTCAGAATACACGCTGTTTCATGACTTGTCATCTGTGGTGCCGGACCCGTACTCCCTGATGGAATATATCCCTCCGCTATCGCCCAAATCCTCTTTCCTATCGCAGGCATAGTTCAACAGTTTCTGTATCGTTCAAAAGAATTGTACCGTAGCGCATCGCGCTGTTTTTCTAAACTGCCTGACCGGCTCTCTTCGAAATGCCGTAATATCGCCTGAGCCGCAATAACACAATCGTTCAACCCGCCATGCAGACGCTCGTTCACTATTTTCTTCATCTTGCTTTTCCGGCGGTATTGGCCTGGATCTTCTGGCGCGCGGAATGGAAAAAGACCTACCTGATATTGCTGGCAACCATGCTGGTGGATCTGGACCACCTTCTCGCTGATCCTGTGTTCGATCCCAATCGCTGCAGTATAGGCTTTCACCCGCTGCACTCACAGATAGCCTGTGTAGGCTATACGCTGGGATTATTCTTCAGAAAGACACGAATCCCCGCTATAGGCCTGGTGCTCCATATGCTCACAGACGCACTCGACTGTTATTGGTCTGGCCACTGGTAGCTATCCTCTGTAATTTTTGATGAATGGAAGGTTGGCTGCCTGGTACACAGGTTTGTTCACCAGCGCTCTTAACTTGCGGAAACTCTCATACGGACCCTTCGTAGCAAAAAGGTTCACCGCCCAGGCAGGAACGGCACCACCCGGATTGGCCCAGCCAACATACTCCACTTTCACTGTTTCCTTTCCCGTTGGCGTCACAGTCCAGATAGCCTGAGAAGAGGTTACACGCACTTTGTCTTTACTTTCGTCTACATATCCCTTTGTCGCAGTGGCAGTAACGGTCATGACATGCGTCTGCGGATCCTGATGGATCTTCAGATGAATTACCACCTCCCGGTTATAAAGAGGCCAGGGCATCGTAATTTCAGAATAATAGATCTGCTCCTGTTCGTTGATGCGCTCCACCTCATACGATTCCTCAGTACTGTAAATCCAGTCTTCATGGGCAGGGGCATCGAACAGTAATGCCGCCAGCCGGGAAAGGGTAGTCTTGATCTCACACTCCACCCGCACGGCTTTAATATTAGGCTGCGGACTCTGACCGGTATAGACTTTGATCCCATCCTGCTCCTTTTTAAGTTGCCAGTCTGCTTCCGCAACGGGTGCAAAAGCCAGAAAAATCAGTACTAAAGTGGATCGAATCAGGAGCATATTTTCAATATACAGCATTTTTATAGAAAAAAGACGAATCCATGGCTGATTTTGAATGGTTTAGGTCTTAGTCTGAAAACGCTACCTGCCTGAGAAACAAGGAGAAAAGTTTTTTTAATAGTTTTACATACAGGGGTAAACTCAAAAACATGAAGAAATCAGGCTTGTTGCTCATTTTAGTTGTCGTACTGTTCGCCTGCAAAAAAGAAGATCCGCTCACCAAACACGATACTTACAGAGAGGTCGTCTATCAGATTCAGACTGCTGATTCCAACCTGCTGGTCAACCTGATGCGCGCTGTCTATGACGATGAAAAACGGGGTAACATCGGAAAGGATACGGTCCTCGTAGACACGGGTACCTATAATATTCCAGCCACCGTTTTCACGGGTATCGAGGTCGCCCTGTTCGGTATGAGTACCATAAGCGACAATTTCGACCTGAAGATTCTCGACAAACAGGGGAACGTTCTGGCAGAAACGGATAGCATCACGTACGATCCACCGAACCAGGCCAATCCCTTACCACGCTATCGGGCAAGGGTTTCCTTTAAGCCCTGATCGGTGCCGCTGGTGTTCATGCCACCACGCTCAACAAACTGTTTGAAGTTTTTGATGTCCTGACGGATCATACGTTCAAATACCGGATTCATCAGTGCAGACAATCCCTGGCCGGCAACTCCTAAAGGAGCCCTGTAGCTGATGACGACATACAGCTCCGTCCATCCGTCACCCAGCTCACGGAACTCCACTTTCCCGGCATTCTCAACAGTCGCACCCGGGAGCGAGTTCCAACCGATAAAGCTGTTCTCATGTTCTTCCACGATCACGGCATCCCAGCTCAATGTTCCCAGTCCACCAGGAACTTTGGCCTCCCAGTGTGAGGTGCGGTCGTCGACCTTCTGAACAGTTTTAAGATGTTCCATAAACCTCGGCAGGTTCTCCAGCTTCCTCCAGAAAGCATATACCTCGTTCCGGGGCTTATTCACCGCTACCGTGGTTCTGATATTGACGTTCTTTACAGGATCGGGTAGCTTGGGTTTACCCATAGCACTGTAGCCAGGACAGTGACCCGTGATCCCCCTGTACAGCAGAAATCCGCCAACAGCCATCCGCGCCCAACCCAGATGTCTTAATCCATTGAGAAACAGCAGTGAGCCGGCAGTGACAGATAAAATACGTTCAGGAACATCAACATTGATAATGGGATTGGGACCCACAGACGAATTCTGGTTCATAAAAAGGACTGCTTTAGACCCACACAAGCTAAAAAGTCATTCCAAACCCATTTAACCCACACTGGCCTTTGGCTAGTTCTTCTCCGTCATCTGTCATCTCACATCTGACATCTCACATCTGACATCTGACATCTGTCATCTGACATCTGTCATCTGACCACCGTTTTCTGGCCTGTAAACCATCAACCAAAGAAAAGATACGCTAACCCTATCGAAGTCATGATCCCCACAAGGTCGGCCAGCAGCATAGCGCCAATAGAATATCGTGTATCCTTGATACCTACCGCCCCGAAATAAACCGCAATCACATAGAAGGTCGTATCAGAAGATCCCTGCAAAACTCCCGAAAGCTTCCCCGCAAACGAATCAGGTCCGAAGGTATTCATAGTGTCGATCATCATTCCCCTTGCTCCACTGCCACTCAGGGGCTTGATAAGTGCCGTAGGTATGCCATCCACAAATCGCGTATCCGTGCCTAATGCAGCAAACAACGCCTTAAACCCATTGATCAGTATATCAAAGCTGCCACTGGTCCTTAACAGGCTAATGGCCACCAGCATGCCCACCAGATAAGGTATGATCCGCACCGCAACCTCAAATCCGCCCTTCGCTCCTGCGACAAACGCATCAAATACATCGATCTTCTTGTAAACGGCCCCGAGGAGGATCAGCAGAAAGATCGTAAGGATAAGTCCGTTACTCAGCAGATTGGAGAAAGACTCTACACCCGCCGCTGGCAGCGTGTTCAGGTAAATGACGAGCGAAGCGATTACTGCGGATAAGCCACCAATCCAGGCCAGTATCACTGGTTGAAACAGATTGATCTTCTGCTTGAAAGAAACGATAATCATCGCCGCCATGGTAGCAGCGAACGTAGCAATCATACAGGGAATGAAAATATCCGTAGGGTTCGCGGCTCCCACTGCAGACCGGGTGGCAATAATGCTTACCGGGATCAATGTCAGCCCAGAAGCATGCAGCGCAAGAAACATCACCTGTGCATTTGAAGCCCGCTCTTTGCTGGGGTTCAATTCCTGAAGGCTTTCCATAGCCTTGATGCCAAAGGGCGTGGCAG
>JAEYQO010000007.1 GCA_023409975.1 Bacteroidota bacterium
GCCTCTGTCAGGGAAATCACATGATCGGCCTGATTGAGGAATAGCTTCTCCTTCTTCTTGAAGTAATTATAGATACGCTTATAAACCAGACTTCGCAGGTTCCATAGTCCACCATCTACCCTTTCATCCGCCCAGAAGCCCCGCATATCAAAAAGAAAGCTTACGCCATAGACCTTCTTCAATCTCAAGCCAATCAGTGCTGCGATATAGCTTCTGCAATGTACCACAGCAAAACGCTTCTTCTTATGAAGTCTGAGAGCCTTACTCTGTATTTTGAAAACGTCTCTCAAAGTGGAAACTACCGGCGGTCGGGCAGTATATTCTACAGGATGCCAGTCAATTCCAGCCGTCTTACATAGGTTTCTGATAAACGAACCATGCTTTTCAAACCGGTCGGCTTTCTCAGCACTTAACAAGGTGATCGAAAACCCTCTCTGAGACAGACCAGCCAGGTAAGGGAGCACCTGGGACTGGCCCAGTTGATCGGTCATCCCGTCATAGGAAATGTATAGTATTTCGTTTCGTTTACTCATATTGTCCTGATTCACCGATGGTCTTCAAGCCACCAGTGAAGTACCAGCAATAACCATATTCTATTGTACAAATAATGCTCACCGGATTCAAATCTTCGCAATAACTGATTGACGCTTTCAGGCCGGACAACTCCGTGCTGCTTAATGATTCCAGGATTCAAGTACTGTTCTACGAGATGCTTCAATGGACCTCGCAACCACTGTTGCAAAGGAATTGAAAATCCTCTTTTAGGTCTTTTGAATATCTCCTCGGGCACCAGCTCGTACAGAAGCTGCTTCATGAGTAGTTTGGTTCCCATAGGTTGTCGAACCTTTAATGAGTAATCCAGATTCATTGCGAACTCCACCATCCTCAGATCCAGCAAAGGCACTCGGGTCTCCAGGGAGTATCGCATGCTGGCCCTGTCTACCTTGACCAACAGGTCATCTTTCAGATAGTGCGTAAGATCCCAGGCTGCTTGTTGCTCTGCCGCAGTACCATGTATAAATCCAGCATTTAGCTGATCAAATTCTAAGTCCGGCTTACAGAGCAGGTTCGCCAACTCCGCTTCACCGAAAAAATACTGCTCCTGCGAAAATATATGCGAGCGGATTCGCTTTGAGTCCGGATAGTTAAACAAAAGACCGCCCCTGCGATAGCGATCACTTAGTTGTTGCGTCAGATAATAGGCCGGCTTACGGATCAGCTTTACCAGGGGCCTATTCAACCGGTTCGCCCAGGTATACATACCGTAGCCCTGGAATAACTCGTCTCCCCCGTCTCCAGATAGCGTCACGGTCACATGTTGTCGCGCCAGTCTTGACACGAGCATGGTGGGGAAAGCAGAGGAATCAGCAAAAGGTTCATCATATACCTCAAGCAAAGAAGGGATCAGATCCAACACATCATCTACAGCAACATGAAAGGTATGATGATCCGTACCTAAATGCTTCGCAACTGCAGCTGCGTGACCTGATTCGTCAAATCGCTTCTCATCAAATCCTATTGTAAAAGACCGCACCTTCTGACTGGAGATCTTCGATGCAATAGCACTTACCAGACTTGAATCTATTCCCCCACTGAGAAATGTCCCCAGAGGAACATCACTGACCATCTGATCATTAACCGCTGCAAATGCGATATCACGAAATCTGCTGAAAGCGGATCCATGATCCGATATTGGTTTCTGTAGATAGTGATCCTCTGCGCTCCAGTATTGCGACAGCTCCATCTTCAGCGTTTCCAATGGAATGATCGCAAAATGTCCTGCAGGAAATTTGAAAACGTTCTGATATATAGTCCAGGGCTCAGGGATATAACCAAGGTGTAAAAAGTAGGGAATAGCTGCGCCCTCCACTGGAGGAACTTTGCCCACAGATGCAGCGAGCGCCACCAGACTTTTTAATTCCGACCCGAAATAGATGGTCTCCCCTGCCAGTTGGTAAAACAAAGGTTTAATGCCGATCTGGTCCCTGGCCAGGACAACTGAGTCAGTCGCTTCATCATATATGGCAAGGGCGAACATACCGTTTAGCCAGGAGAAACACCTGGTCCCGAAGGCAGCAAACAGCTCCAAAACGACTTCTGTATCACCCTGTGTTCTCCATTGAAAATCTGGAAGGTGTTTTTTCAGTTCCCTGAAGTTATAAACCTCGCCATTATACACGATAGTAAAGCGACCGTCAGAGGAGGTCATGGGTTGATTCGCAGCAGCATGCAGGTCTATAATACTCAGGCGCCTGTGCCCGAGGAAAACTCTTTGCGAAGGACTGAGCCAGCTTCCCTTCGAATCAGGTCCCCGATGGGAAAGGCAGTCGTTCGCTGCTATCAGCTTCTCCTGATCCAGCGTCGTCTTTGAAATACTTCCTGTAAGTCCGCACATATCCCCGATTTATCCCAGTAAGATTAATTTAAGTATTACCAGCCCTCTTTTATTAAACAAGGATCCTACATCACATTTCCCCGCCCGGATAAAATATTTCATTGCAGCCTTTCGTTTTCCTGCTATTGCAAGATGTAGTGCAATATAGGTTTCCCAGTGTGCTTCTATCGTTTTTCGAAACCGGCCATAAACCGCCTCGACAGCCGGATCAGAAAATGCATATTGTAGCGCCAGGCGCTTCCGCTTTACCAACTGGTCTTCTGAAAAGTGTATTACACTTCTCCCTTCGTGTTGAATCAGTCTGCCAAACAACCTCTTGTCAGTTCTCAGTCCGTAATGGGCAACCAGCCGCATCCAAAACTCCCAGTCTTCAGAGCCAGACAGGTCGCGATCCTCGTTAAATGTATGCTTTGCAAAAACTTCTGATCTGACAAATACACCCATACAACTTAGAGGATTGCCGACTACGAGTACCGTAGGATCCTGATCTCTGATGTTATTTATAGTTTTCTTTGCCTCCAACGAAGTGCCTATTTCGTAGGAAAGATGAAGCAAGGAGGGGTAGCCCTTCTCCCGGAGTGCTGTTGCAGCATTGAGTAAGGCATTAGGGAATATCACATCGTCCGAATCAAGAAAGGTCACATAATCTCCATTCGATCGTTTAGCACCAAAGTTTCTTGCTGCAGCGCGTTCCGCGTTCTCCTTTCTATAGTATTTGATCCTGTTGCCAACGAAGGGGGCTACGACTGAAGAAGTTGCATCCGTACTTCCATCGTCAACAATGATCACCTCGTAATTTTCATAGTTGAGGTTCGTAAGCCCCGGCAGCTGTCTTTCCAGAAACGCTGCCCGGTTGTATGTTGGAATGACTATGGAAAAAAATGGATCAGCTCTCATAAAGTTTCTCGAGTCTTTGCATCATAAAATTCAACTCAAATTGCCTGGCAGTAATTCGTCCATTGGCGATCATCTGACCTCTTAAAGCCTGGCTATCCAGTAATTGCAACAAAGCTTGCTCTATCGCATCCGGATCCTGATAGGGAACCACCAGTGCATTAAATTCATGCTTCAGAATATCAACGCCGATCCCGGATCGCGTAGCTACCATTGGAATACCGGCAGCCATAGCCTCGATATAGATCTGACCAAAAGCCTCGGAATGATAGTCGATTGGCGAATGAACAAAGACATCAAACAAATGCCAGGCTGCAGCCATTTCTTTTTCAAACTTAATGGTCTTGTAAGACCCTTCAGGTAAACGGTCCAGCACCTTGCTGATCTCCTTACTGTAGTCACCCTCAGCATTGAAAAGCAACAATAATGCATCGGGATATCTATCAAGTATCCTTCTGAAGGCTGGTATAATATATTGAACACCTTTCCACTCAGTGAACCTGGATACCACCCCAATTACCGGACTTTTCCCTTCGGGATTATATAAAGCTTTTAGTAAGCTTAATGTTGCAGACTCCGGATCTGAATAGGCCTCCAGCTTAAAACCATGTGGTATCAGAACGACCTTTTCTTCAGGAGCTTTCTCCCATTCTACCAGAATCTCCTTCACAGGTTTTGAAATGGCAATAATCTTTGTAGCGAGTCGATTAAATAGCTTATCCCACCATACCCCCTTCGGGAAATAAACATGATGGAGGGAGCTATGATGCCTGGTATATATACGTTGCCTGATGCCGGCAAACCAGGCTGCCGTGAGACCAAGAATGCATGCCTGCAATAAATGGCAATGCACGATGTCTGGCTGGTATACTCTAAGATACCGATACAGTTTCCACCACGCAGCCGGCCAGTCTTTCTTTCCACCACTTTCGATTAAAAGGACCGGTATTCGATGATTTTCCAGATATCGTTGCAGTTCCGACGAACCTGGCCTTATTAAAACAAAGCTGAGCTCAAACCTACGCGTGTCAAGCTGTCCGGCGATCCACTCGAAAGCTAATGCCCTGTCTACATCTGAAATAATATAGGTGACTTTTCTACGCAACTTTTCAATTTATTGGATCGGAGCCAATATGGGTATTGGCCGTCAATGTTATATCGTAAAGCTTGAACCTTAGTGACTGAGGCAACCACTTAAAACGACCCATGTCTATGGAATGAACCATCCACTTAGTCTTGAAAAATGAGAGAATCATTCGCTTCCATTCAGGAAACTCAGTCCGGTTTATTTGTATCCGGTGTCTATATAATTCTGGATACTTGTTCAACAAGATATATCTTGCCTGTTGATACGACCTCATCCTGCTAATACTATGTTTACAGGAGGATTGCTCCATATGCCAGGCCCAGGTTTCGTCATCATAATAAACCGGAATACCTAATGCTGTTGCTCGGACGGCAAAATCAAAATCCTCGACATCCCTGAGTTTAGGATTGAACCCGCCGATCTGTCTGAACAGTTTACGAGGAATCGAAAAATTGGCTGCAGTAATGAACACTTTATCTTCGGGAAACGCCTTTTTGTTAAACGGTAGCAGATCAGCGCGCCATCTCGCGCTCAGATAGGATTTGAAAAACTGAAAATCACTATCACCCGATTCTGCCCGGTCTACTGCCGGACCCGTGACAATTGTTTCCGGGTGCTCCTCGTGATGCTGGAGATGCTTTTTTAACCAGTCTGCTTCAGGCAACATATCGTCATCCAGAAACAATAACAACTCATGCGATGCATGTTCTGCACCCGTATTCTTCACAGCTCCTCTTCCAAGGTTCTCCTGTCTGATAATCCTGAAGGATTTTAATTGAAAATACGTCGACTGCAATAGGGAAACGGTATTATCTGTCGAACCATCTACAACCACAATTACCTCATCCGGAGAAATGTTCTGTCTCTCAAGGGCGCGGAGCACGGTCAGGATCTTTCCTGCTCCGTTATAGGTTGGTATGATCACAGTCGTGGTCATCGGGATAAAAGCCGCTCCAGTAATTTAATAAAGAACCTGTGTACGGAACCGTAATTACGTTTCAGGAACACCTCGTGGTTCTCCCGCATATACCGTTGTTTGTCCGAGGAACTGCCGCCACCGATATGTACTACTTCCGCGTCTGAACAAAAATGTATTTCATAACCCAACCTACGAATATCCATACACCACTGCATATCCTCATAGTACATATGAAACCCCTCATCTAATTTACCACCCGGTAGCTGGTTCAGTATTTCACGTCTAAACTGAAAGTAAGTCCCCCAAACCCAGTCAGCCTCCAGATTTTCTTTGTGATCAAAGAAAAAGCCCAACAATATTCTACCCGCCATTTTCGAAGGCAGCAGTTTTTGAAGCCTGAGAAACTCTATCAACTGGTATCGGATCGAGGGGAATCGCTGCGCTGCAGATTGATGTCGCCCGTCAGGATAAACTAGTCGCGCTGAAACAACCCCTGCTTCCGGATGACGCTCCATGTAGTCAAAGGTTTTTCTGAAAGCGTTTGACTGCAGATAAGTGTCTGAGTTAAGCAACAGAATGTATTTACCTGTAGCTTTTGTGATACCATAGTTGTTACCGCCCGCAAATCCCCTATTTTTCTCAAGCTCATAAACCCTTACAATGTCAGTTGACCAGGAATGATTGGCTGCTGTAAACTGGGCGCTGCCATTTTCAACGAGAACTACTTCGTACTGTAATCCCCGCGTTTGAACCAGAATAGAGTTTATACAGTCCTCTACAAGGTGTCTGGTGTGATAATTAGTTATGATGACTGAGAGATCCACTAGCTGAATTTTGAAAATAAAGATTTCAACCTGGAACGCCAGATCGAATTTTCATATTTCAATCGAATATCTGAATACTGAAACGGAAGTCTTTGCCTCACATTCTTAAGTATCAGATAAATATCCTCTCCCTTTACTAGTTGTAAACGCTGCCACGCTCCTGAATCGATCGGGTGAAAGTTCTTCCAACCCATGTAATTATCAGAAGTTAATGAACGCCACTTTTCGAAGTATCCCTGGGTATCAAAATCATCTCTGTGCCCCCAGTTTGCTACCTTCTGTCTAATCTCGTCTTCCGGACGCGCCCAGGACTGATGTACAATCAGAAAATTTGTTTTGATATTGAAATAAGAGTTTCGTCTGCCAAATTCGTAATGAGGCCACCTCGTGGCTATGGCTATATATTCAGTCTCACGGGTTTGCACAAAAAGAACACCAGTGTCAACTTTCTTAAACATGGTGTATAACGGACAGCACACATTCACTTTTCTGCCGGGTCTGAGTTTCTTCAGATAATCCACGAATCCTGTGAAATCAAGAAGGTATTCATCAGAATCCAACTGTATATGCCACCCTCTCTGTCCCAGATACGATCCCATCCTGTTACGCTGATAAACTTCATTCTGCATAGGAGTTCGATCCGGTGCATAGAAACTCTCCTCCAGGATAACGATCTTATTCTGACGATCGATCTCTCCGATAAAGTTCCTGAAAGCTACCTCATCTAGGCTGAAAGGGTTACCCGACCAGGTCGTGCGGTTGACATCCAGGGAAAGACAGATATGGTCTGCACCCTCGTAAACCAACGGCAGCGAATACCGCAGATACTCCCAATCGTAGGCCACACAAATTCCAACTTTGATCAACTGGTTCATTTCTTCAACAGTTGTCTTTTAACATGATAAAGAACATCCCTGCAGAACTGTAAATCTCCAAACGGCTGTTTCTTCAGGGCCTTCAATGTCCATCCGTAGGCTTCTCCATACTTATTCTCATTAAAAGCCTGAATAGCGTTGTCCCGCAAGGTAAAAACATGCTCCTCCAGATGTTGTTCCAATACCTGTGTCCACTGCTTCACCAGTCTAAGCTTGACATCCAGTGGATTTTGGGCCCAGGCTTCATTCAGATGCTCTTCAAGGAACAGATCAATAATTTGCTTTTTCACACGATACCAATAATGATAGTTTACAGATTCACAAACACCTAGCTCAGTATTCGATTCAAGTATTATTGAAAAGGCGTACTGCTCTGTCGCGTGGTTTTCTGTCAGTGGATAAGCATGCTCTGTTATCGAATACACATCCCTGAGCAGTTCCTGATGCGTACTGTGCAACATCATCACGCCTGCGTTCCAGGAAGACATTCCTGGTGAAACCTTCATACTTCTCCCGGAAGCCAACCGTAGTGCTGTCCACTCTATGAGTTTTAGAAAAGCATGAAAGGGCGCACCCGATGGAAGCGGCAGATCTGCCAGTTCCCGGAAATGATATTCATGCTTATGCATATAGCTCCTGCTGGCGCTTACCTTCTCAAGTAACGGCGCAGGATCCTTGATGAAAAAGCTATCCGAGTCAAAGTAGAGTATATTTCCAGGTGCCATCTCATATGCCTCCTCAATGGCAGCAATTTTGATCCGGTGCAGGAAGTCTATTTCACCCCGCATGCTTTGAAGCTTCTGTTCCGTTAGTTCAACAAATTGAATCGGCAACCCCTCCAAATACTTCTGAAAAAAGTCTGGACGGTCCGTAAATAACACAATCGAAGTCCGTTCAATATCTACGGTTGAATGCGCGAAATAACTTAACAGTGCCAGCGTAGCTCTTCTGAGCTCATAGTCTGCTTTAAATGATTGTAAAACCAACGTCAGTGGACCATGCATCTTAACCTGTTGTTTTCTGTTTTGACCCAGCGACCTGCTTAACGGTTTTCCAGACCTGACGCACTAAAGGGTTATCCCAATAAAATTCAACTGCGTTGCGCTTTAATACCGGTATCAGATTTGCTTTTGAAAGCTTTGTCGAAGGTCGTCGATCGGTGAAGCCCGCCTGACGCAGATAATGGAAATACAAATGGCGGAATCTGTTCTTACACTGTCTTTCCCAGGGTCTTTGCAGCGTAAAATGCAGTAGTAGTTTATCCTGGAGAAATTGATCCAGTCCAGCTCTTGATGTTTCGGTCGGAATGTAGGAGTAAAGCGTATTGAACCTGAAATCCAGTTTATACCAGTTATCAACAAGTACGGCATTCAGTGCATCCTGGTCGACAAAACTGATCCGTTCGGGATACTTTTCAAGGTAGTCGAAAGCACGCTCCGATACTTTCTGCCGCT
>JAEYQO010000053.1 GCA_023409975.1 Bacteroidota bacterium
GGATCGATCAGCTCACTATGAGGGAAGACGATCTGCAGATCCACGAAATGGATCATAAATCGCAAATGTCCACAGTCCTGATGATCGATATTTCTCACTCCATGATCCTCTACGGCGAAGATCGTATCACGCCTGCCCGGAAGGTGGCCATGGCGCTTAGTGAGCTTATTACCACCCGGTATCCAAAGGATACGCTCGACATCGTCGTGTTTGGGAATGATGCCTGGCAGATTGAAATGAAGGAGCTTCCCTACCTGCAGGTGGGGCCCTACCATACCAATACGGTGGCAGGTTTAGAGCTGGCGATGGAAATTCTGAGAAAGAAACGCAACAACAACAAACAGATCTTCATGATCACCGATGGAAAGCCCACCTGTCTGAAGATCGGAAGAAAGTATTACAAGAACAGCTTTGGGATCGACTCGAAAATCCTGAACCGTACCCTCAATCTTGCTGGCCAGCTTCGTCGCCTCAAAATCCCTGTGATCACGTTCATGATCGCTCAGGACCCCTATCTGCAGGATTTTGTCAGGAACTTTACGGAAGTTAACCAGGGAAAAGCCTTCTACGCCTCTCTCGAAGGACTCGGTCAGTTTGTATTTGAGGACTATATCAGAAACCGTAAAAAAAGAATCCGCTGACTCACCACGCACCACTAGTCACTAGTCACTAGTCACAAGCCACTAAACTGTCGGTTAATACACTGACCACTGACCACTGACCACTGACTACTGACTACTAACCACTACCCAACCGATTCAGCGCCGCCTTTGCCTGCTGATCAATATTCGCCTGGAAATCATGGTCTCTCATAGAAAGACATTCCCTGAATTTACTAATAGCCTCCTTCCGGTTACCCTGACGTTCCAGTAGTAGTCCGGCCTGAAGCGCAGATCGTGCTGCAAAATGCTCTTTTCGTTCCCTGCCGAGGTTGATGGCTGCGTCATAGAATGCTAAAGCTTTTTGATGTTCACCAAGCACATCATACGCTCTGGCCAAACGGAAGTAATACTCCAGTCGGTCAGTCACCGTTTCCAGCGAATTGACTTCCGTCCGCCTGAGGATGTCCAGCGCCTTCTGGTAGAATCCCCCATCCAGCAGCAGACGCGCCTTCAGTACAGGTATAGCAGGCCAGGTGGTACCCGCAGCAAAGCGACTGGCCTGTTTATCGGCATCGGTCACTTTATTACCTTGTTTCAGGATCTGCGACCTGTAGTAGTGGGCTTTTTCAACGTTTCCCTGCAGGTAGTTGTGTAATGACAGTTGCTGCAGCGCATCGCGGACAAAAAGTCCGCCCCGGTAATTCTTTAGAAAGCGGGTATGATAGAATACCTGTTCCGGATCAAGCTGCAGATGTAAAGCCGTACCCATTTCAAAATCAAAAATGGGATATTCGGAATAGTAAGGTGAATTGGCCATTTGTTTCAGTGCCTGAACCGCAGCTTCGGCCTTCCTGTAGTTGAGGGCCAGATTAGCCCTCACAAATGCATTGAGAAGATTTCCCCTGATCTCAAATAAGCTGCTGTTGACAAACGCCCAGACGTCTTCCTGTTCCGATAATAGGTAGTATCTCAGGTAGGCATAATAAATGGCGGCTTCAGCTCTTAAAGGATCCTGGGTCTTTGTGTGATTCAGATAACCCGCCAGGTGCCCGATGCCCCGGCGCACATTGCCCTTCATGCCTAACACAGAGGCAATCCATTGGTAATCGCTCGGGATGGTGCCGATGACAGCATCATGTATTCCCAGCAGGATCTGATTAGGAGCAAAATCCGGGAATAACTTCTGGTTTTCCCTGACGAGCAGATAGGACCGGCGGAAGCTCAGCGCCGCCTTCAAATTATCACCAAAGCGGCCCTGGATCAGCGCCCAGTGCAAATAGATATTCGCTTTGCTGAATCGGAACCAGGGCGATCGGCTATCACCTTGTTCAAGCGCCCGGATCCTGAGGTCTAGATTTTTTTTTCTGCGCTCATATTCCCTGGGGTCACCATTCAGAAGTAATAACAGACAATCCTCATAGTTCTCAAGGTAAACCGGGATCAGATTCCGGGGCTGCTCCTGCCTTTCCTGTCGTAGTAATTGCCTGCCGGCAGAAGGGTTCAGAGACATAAACTGCTGATATGCAGCGTGACACGCAGGGCTGTAATCAAAACTGCCTGTTTGTGCAGCTGTCGGCTGTTTACAGAGGATCAGAATAAGGATGATAACTGGCAGTAATCGCATTACCTGGCAAAGATATTTTTCTGCCACCGGAAATCCGATTTCAGGGACGAGCCTACCGGCTTGCAAGCGACAAAAAACAATTTGCCATTTCAAAATTGCCTTTAACTTTGGCCATTATTAACATGGTAAATTAATTGTTCTATCTATGAAATCATTTAAACAAATCGCTCTCTCCGCAATGTTGACATTGGGTGCCTTCGGCGCCGTAACCTACACTTCCTGTAACAAGGACGAGTGTAAAGATGTAGTCTGTGAGAATGGTGGAACCTGTAGTGGTGGAAATTGTAATTGTCCCGTAGGATACGAAGGTGACCGTTGCGAAATTGTGTCCAGCCTGAAGATGCTTGGTGATTACAACGGAAACGAAACTTGTGATGTGGGATCTGATGATTATAATGTTGAAATCACGGCGCACTCAAACGTTCTAAGTATCAACATTAAGAATATCTACAATCAATCCTTTACCGCAGTGGGTACCGTTACTGGCACTAATACCTTCACTTTCCAGGGATCTTCAGGATCTACAAGTTATACAGGTAGTGGTGAAGTTGATGGCAATACACTTACATTGGAATACGACATTACCAGTCCACTCGCAAGTAACTCTTGTACATTCATCGGAACCAAGTAATTGATAAATCTTAAAAAGAAAAACGGCTGTTCCATCAGGACAGCCGTTTTTCTTTAAGTAACATTTTTATTTACTATCATCACCCATCTTCGGTTTTCCGGAACCTACAGTGTTGGAGTTAGAACCCTCACCCATTTTTGGTTTGCCCTGACCAACAGTATTGGTGTTGCCGTCTCCCATAGCTGGTTTCCCTTGCCCTACTGTTTGTGGTTTGGTCGTTGTAGTGGTAGTGCTAGGCGCATTCGCATTCGGATTATTCCGCACCGTGGTAGTTCTCCGGGTAGTCGTCGTTACCTCATTGCCACCTTTCATCGCAGCGATGATGGAATCAGCACGCTGAATGGCCAGCGCACTTATAATGGAATCATTCTGCATCATCATCTGCATCCTGATTTCTTCCACCCGCGCATTCACCGTGGAATCTACTTGTTCTTCGCTGTATCCGGTGCTCTCCGACTGGCAGGCCGTAAATGCCACCAAAGCAGTCGCGATCAGTAAAAGGGACTGTTTTTTCATTTGGTTAGATTTTGCTTTTGTTAGTGCAAATATTCAACTAATTAAGGTTTTGCACAAAAGATGAAGCACGCCTCCCTCTCAGCTCACTGATACCTTTCAAAATCCACCTGCCGCCATCCTCCGCTAGCCTTCTGATTATCAATTCTTTGCTGATGCGCGCGCTATCCTGAGGCATAACAATTTCATTCTATTAAAGTAATGCTCTGTTCATATGTCACAGGTCTTTTGAAAAACTTCGATAAATGATACTACTCCACCCCGGCCAGGAAGAAAGCCTTGAAAGAAAAAAGCGTTCGGCTACCCCAGCTACGAGCCGTTTCAATGTTTTCCTCGCAAACATGCTTTCCCGGATACTGTTATTGTTCTACAGACAGTTCTTTCACGCCCTAAAACGTTAGTTGCGTGAAATCCGAAAAACGCTATGTCGACATTCTGGTCCTTTCAGATATCCACCTGGGCACCTATGGTTGCCACGCCAGGGAACTGTTATGCTACATGAAGAGCATCCGTCCGGGAATGGTCATACTCAATGGCGATATCATCGACGGCTGGCAGTTCAGCAAACGTTACTGGCCAAATTCGCACATGAAGGTCGTGAAGCATTTATTCGGCTGGATGAGTAAAGGCATCAGGACGTATTATATCACCGGCAATCACGATGAGGTGATGAGGAAGTTCTCTGGCATGCAGCTCGGTTCACTCGAAATCCTGAATAAGCTGGTAATTGATCTGCCCGGCGGTCAGTCCGCCTGGATCTTCCACGGAGATGTTTTCGATGTCACCATGCAACATTCAAAATGGGGGTGTGTCTACTGCCGCCTACCAGACGGAAGGTGCCTGGAACCTGGATGGTAAAGGTCAATCCATATGGGACGTATTTGCCAATACTAAAGGAAAGATTCACAACAACGACACCGGGAATACTGCCTGCGACTTTTATCACCGTTTTCCGCAGGACCTGACGATCATGAGTCAGTTAGGCATCCGGAATTTCCGTTTTTCCATTTCATGGAGCAGAATCCTGCCGGAAGGACGAGGACAGATCAATAAGCACGGAATCGACTTCTACAACCGGCTCATCGATCTCTGTCTCGAACTTGATATCGTCCCCTGGGTAACATTATATCATTGGGATCTTCCCTGGGCTTTGGAACAACGGGGTGGGTGGACCAACCGCGAGGTTATTCACTGGTTCACAGATTATATTTCAACCTGTCTTAAATATTTTGGCGACCGGGTAACCAACTGGATCATATTGAATGAACCCATGGCTTTTACAGGTGCAGGTCATTTTCTTGGCGTCCACGCTCCAGGCAGGAAAGGACTCCGGAATTTTCTTCCTTCAGTACATCATGCTGCACTTTGCCAGGCGGAAGGCGCAAGGGTAGTCAGGTCTTTCTCAAAAGAAATGAAAATCGGCACCACGTTCTCTACCGCCGATGTTCAACCGTTTCAAAGAAATGAAAGGGATTTTCAGGCAGTGTCCAGAGTAGATGCCCTGCTGAACCGGTTATTCGTAGAGCCGCTGGCCGGACTCGGCTACCCGGTAAAGGATTTAAAAATACTACAGCGTCTGGAACCCTACATCAAAGACGGTGATGAGGCCAGGCTACCGTTCAATATGGATTTCATCGGGATTCAGAACTATACCCGTGAGAAAATTACTCATGCTCCGTTCATCCCTTTTATCGGAGCAAGGATAGTAAAGCCTGACCATCGTAAAGTCGAGACAACAGTAATGAACTGGGAGGTCTATCCTGACGCCATCTACAATATCCTCAGGAAGTTTTCTGCCTACACTTCTTTAGGTCAGCTTATTGTTACCGAGAACGGTGCCGCTTTCACGGATCACGTCATCGATGGCAGGGTCATCGACACCGCCAGGAAGAAATATCTGGAACAACATATCGCACAGGTGTTACGGGCCCGCAACGACGGTGTCAATGTCAATGGCTACTTCGTCTGGAGCTTTACAGACAATTTTGAATGGGCAGAAGGTTATCGCCCCAGGTTCGGACTGATCTATATCGACTTTGAGACGCAAAAGCGCATCATCAAACATTCAGGGCAATGGTATAGCCGGATGATCAGAAATTCGCATCATTCGTCAATCGCCTCGATTCCCTGCTGACGGAGTCTTTCAAGATGTGCCCTCATTGCCTGTAGTTGCTCCGGACGATGGCCCCGCCGTGGCTATGCCTTGCGTTACGTTGAGTTGTTGAATCGTGTAATCGTTGAATCGTTTTTTCGTTTTTTCGTGTAATCGTTTTTTCGTGTAATCGTTTAAAACGTCCCTCTTGGGGTGGGGGTTGGGGGTTGCCTTGGCCTTTGCCTTCGCCTTCGCAAAACCCGCCAACGTCCAACGGCCGGCATTCAATAGTTCAGCAATGGTTTTTTACCCATTTTCACCAGCTTTGAGCCATAGCTGAGTTATACCTCCCTTATACCTGCGTTATACCTCCGTTACTACTAACTCCTTGCAGACTCCTTGCAAACGCCACTATTGAGCCGCTAATAGATACTAAAACCTATCGTTGAGTTGTTGAATCGTTGAATCGTGGAATCGTTTTTTCGTGGAATCGTTTAAAACGTCCCTCTTTGGTTGTGGGTTGTGGGTTGCTTTGCCTTTGCCTTCGCAAAACCCGCCAATGGCCAATGGCCAACGGCTAACGGCTAACGGCCCTCTTGGGTTGGGGGTTGCCAATGGCCAACAGTTTTTATAACCTAAAGTTACGTCAGAATATTATAGACTATTTTTAGGAACGGACAGTTTGTGTCCCGGCCGAACGTTTTTGTAACTGTACTTAAAAGAATCAACATGCTGGATCTGGTCATAGAAGCCCGTCAGGCGCAAATCAGTAAATCTGTCAAAGTAAAACGCATTCTTCCTTTTCGGTTGAAACGTATGGTAGGGCCATTCATCTTCATGGATCATGCCGGACCCATCGCAAATGTATTGCCCGATCCTTCATCGCTGGATGTTTTACCACACCCTCATATCGGTCTCTCTACAGTCAGCTATCTGTTGGATGGAAAGGTGACGCATCGGGATAGTCTGGGGGTTGAACATACGATACAGCCGGGGGAAGTCAACTGGATGACGGCAGGAAGGGGTATAGCACATTCTGAACGGTTCGAAGATCCCGCAGCACTTGCTGGTGGACTGGAAATGATCCAAACCTGGGTAGCCCTGCCGGAAAAAGAAGAGGAAGCCGCGCCTTCATTCGTTAATTATACCCCGGATCAACTCCCGGTATACGACGAAAAGGGTCTATGGATGCGTCTGATCGCAGGCCAGGCATACGGATTGAAGAATGGTGTTCAGACGGCTTCTCCAATGTTCTATTTGCATGTGGTTCTGCAACCGGCTTCAAAGCTGGAACTGCCTCAGGAATATACTGAACGGGGTCTCTACATTGTGAGGGGGAGTATAGAAATAGGTGGCATTACCTACACTGCCGGTCAGATGCTGGTGTTTGTAAAGGGTACTGACCCTGGTATCATCGCCAAAGAAGAAACCACCCTGATGCTTCTGGGGGGAGAGCCCTTAGGTCAGCGATACATCTGGTGGAACTTCGTTTCATCCCGTAAAGAGCGGATCGAGCAGGCAAAGGAAGACTGGAAGCAGGGAAGGATCATCCTTCCACCTAATGATAACCATGAATTCATTCCCCTGCCGGAAGATAACACCAGACCAGTAGGCACCACACCCGACCCGGAACCGCTTTCGTAAACTGCTACGCTGAGTAGCCTCGCTGTATGTATTTGTAGAAAACGTCTGCCTGCTTCCCCAAAAATGCATTTTGAATAGTTGGACGAATTTCTGTTTAAAGGAAACCACCACCAATAAGAAAGCCCCTCTTTAAGGGGCTTCTAAATGACGAACAATGTAAATACAGGTAAACATTGTTTGCGTATTGCTCGCTTTATTGTGTTCCGGCAAGAGCAGCATGTCATGGGATGCTACAGCCGCCTCCTTGTGAGTAAACATTGCTTTGATCGCTCATGTCAATCTTTAGATAAAAGGTTCATCAGTTTATGGTTGATATAGTATGTAGTCCTTCCCACTTTCTGTGGTGTCAATATGTGTGCGCCCGTAAGTTTTTTAAGCCACACGGATGCCGTTTGCCGATGCGCGAGACCCGACTTTTCAAGTAATTCTATTTTTAAATAGGGCAACTTGAACATGAGTTGTAACAGGTCATAACTATATGATGAACCCAATGCTATTTTAGATTCAGTTTCCAACTCCTGTTTTAACTCAAGCATTTTTCTGATCTTCTCAGTTGTCAGTTCTGCAGTCTCTGTGACAGCGGTAAGGATGTACATTATCCAGTCCTGCCAGTTTTGTTGTTCTGTAACGCCTCTCAGCAATTGGTAATACTCCAGTTTATATTTTACGATATAAGAACTGAGGTAAAGCACAGGTTGGGTAAGCAGGCCCTGCTGGACGAGGTATAATGCATTCAATATTCTTCCGGTCCGGCCATTGCCATCCGCAAAAGGGTGTATGGCTTCGAACTGGTAATGGATCAATGCCATCTTGATCAGAGGATCCAATTCGGAAAGAGTATTATCGTTTATGAACCGTTCCAGTGCATTTAGCTTTTCTATGAGTACATCTTCGCAGCATGGCGGTGTGTATACTACCTCCCCATTTACCGCATTTTTTAAAGCAGTACCCGGAGTGTTCCTTATTCCGGCATTTGTCTGCTTTATTGTTTGCATGATCTCTATGACTGTGTTGGTAAGTAGCAGATTCTGCTGATCGGCCATCCTACTGAGTCCTCTATATAATGCTTCCCGATAGCTCAATACTTCTTTTGCAGCGTAACTTGCCGATTCGGTTTCCGCTGCTGCTTTATAAAGTTCATCCTGGGTGGTCACTATATTTTCGATAGCTGAGCTGTTTTTACTTTCCTGAAGAACAATGGTGTGAATCAGGAGTTGAGGCTCGGGCAAGGATGCACAAAGGCCGTTCAGTTCTCCCAGTTTCCTTGATGCCTTAGCAAGGTGACGGAGGATTTCAGGGGTCTCTATATCTACCTCAGGAGGAAGAGCAGGAAGATCATTAAATGGTTGGTTCCGATTATAGGCCATATTGAAATTGTTGTATTTATTCGAAATAACCTCCTGTAAATGGCATTCAATTCGACATAAGCCTCAAATAATGTCGAAAATAATCAAAAACATCGACATTAACGCCTAAAAAATAGAAAAAATTCGACATGAAACTTGTTCGCCCTAAGCTTAGAAATGAACGTATTTCTGAAGCGGTATTCACCTCAGTATGGAGCGCAGGAGTAGCAACCAAACCGTGATTTGGCCCTCGCTTAAAGCATCAGATTGCTTAAAGTACGGGTATGTTAATCGTAAATTTTTAAGGGTATGTTGCTCTTTGTAAAGACTGTAAGTTATTAGGCTGAAACTGCATTGAATCCGACTAACTTCATAAAAGCAGAAAAGGTCATTGAATTTCAATGACCTTTTTAAAACTCTGCGGACCGGACGGGACTCGAACCCGCGACCTCCGCCGTGACAGGGCGGCATTCTAACCAACTGAACTACCGATCCGTTCGATTGGGTTGCAAAGATAATGACAAAACTTTCAACCAAGCAAATCTTTCTAAAAATTTTCAAAGCTTACTTTTGTAACCCTAAATAGACGAGAATGCAGTTCCTGGATTTTGAAAAACCACTGGAAGAGTTATACAATCAGATGAATAAGTTGAAGGAGGTGAATGCCAGAAATCCACAGGTGAACGTCAGTGCCACCATCAAGGAACTGGAAGGAGCCATCGAACAAACCCGCTCCGAGATTCATTCCAAACTCACTCCCTGGCAGCGGGTTCAGCTCAGCCGCCACCCCGAACGACCTTATACACTCTACTATATTGAACAGATCTTTTCCAACTTCACAGAGCTCTTCGGCGATCGCCAGGTAAGAGACGACAAGGCAATGGTCGGTGGTATGGCAGAACTCAATGGCATGCCGGTAATGGTCATGGGACAACAGAAAGGTGTCAACACCAAAATGCGCCAGATGAGAAACTTCGGTATGGCCAATCCCGAAGGCTATCGCAAAGCCCTCCGGCTCATGCGTATGGCAGAGAAATTCAACAGACCAGTGATCACCCTCATCGATACACCAGGCGCCTATCCTGGACTTGAAGCTGAAGAGCGGGGACAGGGAGAGGCCATCGCCCGTAATCTGTTCGAGATGGTCCGGCTGAAGGTACCGGTGATCTGTGTGATCATCGGAGAAGGGGCATCCGGTGGCGCACTCGGAATCGGAATTGGTGATAAGGTTGCCATGATGGAGAACACCTGGTACACGGTGATCTCTCCGGAATCCTGTTCTTCCATTCTCTGGAGAAGCTGGAATTTTAAAGAGAAAGCAGCCGACCAGCTCCGACTCACATCCGCCGACATGAGTGGTTTTGGCCTGGTTGATGATGTGCTCCCTGAACCACTGGGAGGCGCCCACGCCAACCCTGAGGCTATGGCCAATACGCTGAAGGATTACCTGCTGCGCTCACTTAGCGAATTGATGCCACTGAGTGCTGCAGACAGGATTAACAAGAGAATAGAGAAGTTTTCCAGAATGGGTTTCTACGAAGAAGTTTAATGAATCATTAATTATCGTCATTATGTCAAAATTGTTTAGAGGAACAGGTGTGGCTCTTGTTACACCATTTACCAAAAGCTCGGCCATCGACTACTCAGCATTGGAGCGACTGATTAATTCCGTAATTGATGGTGGCGTGAATTACATCGTTGCCCTCGGAACTACCGCGGAAACACCCACTTTGTCAACACAGGAAAAAAAAGATGTTCTTGCATTCATCGTTGAGAAGACTGCAAGACGTGTTCCGGTTGTCTGTGGCATGGGTGGCAATAACACCGCCCAAGTCGTGAAGGACCTGAAGGAATTCGACCTGAAAGATGTTGACGGAATCCTTAGCGTGGCACCTTACTACAATAAACCTACTCAGGAAGGGATCTACCAGCATTTCAAGGCGATTGCACAGGCAACAGAAAAACCCGTGATTCTTTATAACGTACCTGGTCGAACCAGTAGCAATATGCTGCCCGCAACAGTCATCCGTCTTGCCAACGATTTTGAGAATATCGTCGCAATCAAAGAAGCCAGCGGCAATCTCGCACAATGCATGGAGCTGGTACAGAACAAACCGGCAGATTTCGTTGTGCTGTCCGGTGACGATGATCTGGTAATGTCCCAGATCGCCATCGGAATGGAAGGGGTGATCTCGGTAGCCGCTAACTGCTTTACAAAGGATTTCACCTATATGGTGAATGCCTGTCTGGTAAACAAATTCGACAAGGCCAGGGCCATCCACTATAAAATTCTTGATGGGATCCGCCTGCTTTTCGTAGATGGAAATCCCGCAGGTGTTAAGTATTTCCTCAGTCAGATGGGTGTCTGCGAACATTATCTGCGTCTACCCCTGGTGCCAGTCAGCAATGACACTAGAAAGAAGGCTCAGGAATTTGTTAAGAAATACGCCTAAGGCCAGTTTCATCATATTACACGACCGATTAATGGCTGAGGATTCTTTACCTTTGCGACTCTTTCGGAATAGATACTAAACTTATTTTCTTTATGAGTACTACAACTCGCAATCAAATCGATTTTAAACTTCCCTACAAGGTGAAGGATATGAGCCTTGCTGAATGGGGACGCAAAGAGATAAAGCTTGCTGAAGCTGAAATGCCCGGTCTGATGGCA
The DNA here is from genome assembly GCA_023409975.1 of Bacteroidota bacterium. GTDB lineage: Bacteria > Bacteroidota > Bacteroidia > Chitinophagales > Chitinophagaceae > JAFIGV01. Next base: position 11,124 of record JAEYQO010000053.1, read on the forward strand.
ATTCGTGCGGAGTACGGTTCGCAAAAGCCTCTGAAAGGAGCGCGCATAGCCGGCTGCCTTCACATGACCATCCAGACAGCAGTGTTGATCGAAACACTGGTGGAACTGGGTGCTGAAGTTCGCTGGAGCTCCTGTAACATTTTCTCTACACAAGATCATGCCGCAGCGGCCATTGCCGCCGCAGGTATCGGTGTTTTCGCCTGGAAGGGACAAACACAGGCCGAGGCAGACTGGTGTATCGAGCAGACGCTTTTCTTCGGGAGTGAAGATCGTCCGCTGAATATGATCCTCGATGATGGTGGCGACCTTACCAATATGGTGCTCGATAACTACACAGAGCTGGTTCAGCACATCAAAGGTATCAGTGAAGAAACAACGACTGGCGTACACCGTCTTTATGAACGCATGCAGAAAGGCACCCTGCCAATGCCCGCGATCAATGTCAACGACTCTGTCACTAAGTCCAAATTCGATAATAAATACGGCTGTAAAGAATCACTGGTAGATGCGATCCGTCGTGCGACTGACGTAATGCTTGCCGGTAAGGTTGCTGTCGTAGGTGGCTATGGTGATGTAGGTAAGGGTTCCGCAGAATCTCTCCGTGGTGCTGGTGCCCGTGTCATCGTCACTGAGATCGATCCTATCTGCGCCCTTCAGGCCGCTATGGACGGCTTTGAAGTGAAAAGAATGATCGATGCGGTTAAAGAAGCCGATATCGTCGTTACTGCTTCCGGCTGCCGCGATCTCATCACCGGAGAACACTTCAAATTGATGAAGGACAAAGCAATCGTATGTAACATCGGCCACTTTGATATCGAAATTGATGTCGCCTGGCTGAACACGAACTACGGCCATACCAAGGATGTGATCAAACCACAGGTCGACATGTATAATGTCGATGGAAAAGATATCATCCTGCTGGCAGAAGGTCGCCTGGTTAATCTGGGTTGCGCCACTGGTCACCCTTCATTCGTGATGAGTAATTCCTTCTCCAACCAGACCCTGGCGCAGATCGAGCTCTGGAACAATCACCAGAACTATGAGAACAAGGTGTATGTGCTTCCTAAGCACCTCGATGAGAAAGTAGCCCGACTCCACCTCGCCAAAATCGGTGTGGTATTGGATGAACTGACCGACGAACAGGCTGCCTACCTGGGTATCCCCAAGGATGGTCCTTTCAAACCAGAACATTACCGTTACTAATAAAGCACTGTTATTGAAAAAGGCGGACGCAATGTCCGCCTTTTTTATGCTCATGAGTTTTGGGTAATTCTGTTCTTTTCAACATTTCTCTTCCATCTGTAACTCAGGAAGAGGATCACACTGATCAATGTCACAGGTACCGTCGCTACAATAATTTCCAGCATTTCCATAATCAAAAGTTTTAGAAGTTAACCTATATTCCTAAAGACGAGAAAGTCAAGTTTTTCGTTGAGTCGGAAATCAGTTTTAACAGATTATTGACAAAGCCGGTGTATCCTCCCTTCCGTCCCCAAAGTGTTTCTTTCTATTTTACAGGCGTAACAGTAGATCATCACAATTACTATCTGCTTCTGTATGATTTCCAGAAAAACACTCCAGTTCCTCAAAGGCCTGCGCGATAACAATAACAAGCCCTGGTTCGACGAACACAAGGAAGACTACCAGCAGGCAAAGGAAGAGTTCACCGGATTTGTTCAGCGGATGCTGGATAGGCTGGCCTCAATCGAACCTGCCCTGAGTGAACAGCAGCCCAAAGATTGCATCTTCAGGATTTTCCGTGATGTTAGGTTCTCTAAAGACAAGACCCCCTATAAAGCGCATTTCGGCGCTTACTTTAGCAGGGGAGGAAGGAAGTATCCCGGGGCAGGCTATTATGTCCAGATTGAACCCGGAGGGAACAGCTTCGCAGGCGGCGGCCTCTGGATGCCTGAGGGTAAGCTTCTCAAGGCCGTCCGGCAGGAGATAGACTATTGCTACGACGAGTTTTCAGCGATAATCAGTGATGCAGGGTTTCGCAAACAGTTTAAAGGCCTCGAAGGTGAACAGCTAAAAACAGTGCCTCAGGGATATACGGCTGATAATCCGGCTATCGGCTACTTAAGAATGAAAAGTTTTATAGCCAGCAGGAATTTTACAGATACGGAAGTAATGAGTGAACATTTTCGGGAGCAACTCTCCGAAACGTTTTCTTCAATGAAGGACCTGGTCGATTTTCTGAACAGACCCCTGGAGCACTAATTGCAGAACACCATAAATTCAAACGGTCGGTCGTTCTGACCAGCCTTTTTCCTTTTCGACTTTGGCTTGTGTCGGGCATTATGATAGACATCGAGCATCTCTGACGCACCCTGTAGTTTCTGATCAGTATCGACCTTGCTAACAAGATTCATCAATTCGTCAACACGCTGTTCGAAATCTTCCTTTTGCCAGTGTTGAGCAACTTTGGTGGTTACCAGTAATTCACGAGTTTTTTGTTGCTTCATAGGGGCGTCTTTTTGTGGAAGTATTTATTTCATCAAGAAAATTAAGCCAAAAAAATGCTATTTGAAATAGCAGTTTGCAATATGTAATTAATAAATGCCCGAAAAGGCCCGGCTATGTAAACCTTTCATTATATGAAACTTAGTAGAACCTCGTAAGATAGGGGTACCGCTCTTCATACAGTTCCCGCACCTTGTCCAGTATGATCTGACGCAGCTTTTCGATATTTCTCCTCTCAACGGCGGATACAAACACACAATTCCCCTGAGTCAGATGCTCCCAACGGTTTTTAAGCTGCAACAACAGATCGTCCTTCACTTCCTCACTCAGCCATGGATCAAATACTTTTTTCTCATACAGGTCCATTTTATTGAAAATTGTCAGGATAGGCTTGTCAAAAGCTCCAATTTCCTGCAGTGTTTTGTTTACAGTGCCCATCTGATCCTCGTAGGCTGGATGGGATATGTCCACAACATGCAGCAGACAGTCGGCCTCCCGCACCTCGTCAAGGGTGCTCTTAAAGCTTTCTACAAGATGGTGGGGTAGTTTCCTGATGAAGCCCACAGTATCACTCAGTAAGAAGGGTGTCTGCTCATACACGACCTTTCGTGTGGTTGTCTCCAGGGTCGCAAATAGCTTGTTCTCTGCAAAGACCTCAGACTTCGAAAGAAGGGTCATGATCGTACTCTTTCCCACATTGGTATATCCTACCAATGCCACCCGGATATAGGTTCCTCTTTCCTTGCGCTGCGTAACGGCCTGTTTGTCGATCTCGGCCAGCCGTTTCCGCAACAACGAGATCTTATCCTTCACGATCCGTCGGTCTGTCTCGATCTCCGTTTCTCCCGGTCCCCTCGATCCAATACCGCCCCCCTGTCTTTCCAGGTGCTTCCACATTCCCTTTAGTCTCGGCAGAATGTACTGGTACTGGGCCAGCTCCACCTGCACCTTGGCCTGCGCAGTCTGTGCGCGTCTTGCAAAAATGTCCAGTATCAGGTCACTTCTGTCAATGACCTTGATTTTCAAAACATCGGAGATATTCCCTATCTGCGATCCGGTAAGTTCATCATCGAAAATGGCAATGTTGATCCCCCTGGCCTGCACATACTCCCGTATTTCTTCCAGCTTCCCTTTGCCAATAAAGGTGCGGCTATCCGGCTTTGGAAGTTTCTGTATAAAATGTTTCTCTGTTGTCGCTCCTGCGGTTTCCGCCAGAAAAGCCAGTTCATCCAGGTACTCCTTCACCATGGTCTCCGTTTGCTCCCGGCTCACAAGACCTACCAACACGGCACGCTCCTCGTTCTGGATGATATTTTTATTCTCAATCATCGGCTTGATTTTAAAAAGACCATCACGCTCAGGCGGGATGGTCTTCTGCAAAACTACCTGTAAATATCATAAAAGTCGTTCCTGTTCCCGCAGCCAGCGTTCCGGAATCTCATTATTGCTCGCCACAAGGTAGTCTCTGTAGGAACAGGGCACATAGCTTTTGTCCGGAAGCTGCATCCACCACCTGTTTGTGCGTTTGCTCTTGAGGAACCGGGTATCATTGCTGGTAAAGCTTACATAAAACTCCACGAATTCACTGCTCTCGGTTAGCCTGGCCTCGCCCCTGCGCACCTGGTAGCCATCCACGAAATACCAGATCATCTGTGCCAGCAGCCGGGCGGTCATCCGGAAGCGGTCCTTCCGGGGCTCATAACCATAGATGCCAAAAGACGATAAATGACTCCCCATACCAGCATAACGTGTTAGAATACATGCTTCTTCGCCAGTAAAACCATTCGGGGAACCCTCTGTATTCACTGGCGCATCGGAGTAACGGATGGCCGAAAGATCAAAGCTGAACATGTCTGAAGCCCTCAGCACGGGTTCCATCTCTTCAATGTGTTCCCGCACTTTACCGAGTCGGAAAAAGTCGAATCTCAGCTTATCCAGGGTCTCCAGCATTCTTGGCTGTACATAATAGCTCTGGAAACCGATATGACTATAATGGCGTACAAAATTGGGCTGACTGGTGAGCATATCCAGCAGAAAGCTTTTTGAGCTCATCACCTCAGTCTCCTCCATATCCACCAGCATATCTGCTACTGTTGCGTGGATCAGCGTCTCGCCGATCTTGAACGCCTGGTACTGCTCAAAGGTAAGATCGTGCGAGCCCCCGATTACCAACGCAAGTTTCCCGGCATGGTGCAGTTCTGCCAGAACGGTTCTAAGTGCGGCGCGTGTGTCGTCTACTGTAGCTCCCTGACGAATGTTTCCGGCATCAGCAATGCGAACATCCGGATGCCAGTTATACATCTGGTATAATTGTTCCCTCACAGCGTCAGCCGCCTCGGACCAGGGTGCTTCAGGATGCTCACCCCTGGTCTCTCCACAACCGATCAGGATGATGTCTGCCTGGTCCCAGTCAAGTCCCTCAGCGCCTGCATATGGCATATTAGCGCCCCATTGAAGGGGGTGGAATTGTTGTCCTGCGGTATCCAGATAATGGGTGTCTTCAAAAAAAGGACGGAGGTCGAGCATTGGTTATCGTTCTTTATTATTCTTGGTTGAAGTGAGTCGTTTTGAACCCGGGGCTCAAATTAGGAAGCAATTGAGAAATTTTTACCGGACCCGGAAATTTTAGTCGAATGACTGGTTATGCGCGGCCGCAATGCGCACCATCCGCTGGTAATCTTCAGGCGAAAGATCATGAAAGAAGAAGTGCACAGGGTCAATCTTATGTCTGTTGCGGATGACTTCGTAGTGCAGGTGCGGGCCCGTACTCTTGCCCGTACTACCCACCCAGCCGACCACCTGCCCACGCTTCACTTTCTCCCCGCGCTTCACCTTCAGACGAACCATATGGCCATAAAGGGTTTCATATCCGTATCCATGGTTAACGACCACATGGTTCCCATATCCTCCGTCATCATATCCTGCGGTCGATACCACGCCATCCGCCGTTGCATACACCGGTGTCCCTACAGCCGCAGCAAAATCTAATCCGGTGTGCATCTTCGGTGTCTTGTAAATAGGATCGATCCGGTAGCCGAATCCGGAAGCCACATGTTCCAGGTTCTTGTTATAAATCGGTTGGATCGCAGGAATAGAAGCAAGCATTTTCTCCTTGCTCTGGATCATTTTATCGATCGTGTCGTAAGAGGCAGCTTGTACTTTGATGCGGTTCTTTAATGAATGTATGACAAGGTCTATCTCTGCCAGAAGTTCCCCGGTGTTCCTGAACCGGTATTGTTCCCAGTCTTTAGCACTGTATTTCTTTCCTACACGAACGCTGTCCGGCAGGGGGGCTGATTCAAAGATCGAACGGTAGATCTCATTATCCTTATGCTCCAGTTCCGCCAGTTGCCCGCTCATCGACTCCATCTGCGAATGCAGCATCCGGATATGCTGCTGCATGAGCAGTATGTCCTGGCGCATTTGCTTTTCCTTCGGTGAGTCGAGAAAGCGAAAGGCTATCGCTACGATGATAATGGCTGTCACGATGGCCGCAGAGATAAACCCAAAGACACGCAACAGCTTCACATGGAGGGGAACCTCCAGTTTTTCGAAGCGCAGTGTCTTGGTATTGTAAAAGTATTTCTTGACTTTTTTCAGGGGGTGGAAAGTTGGCCCTCAAAAATACTTGAAAACATTAGAACCCGAAGTGATAAGCCGCTCTGTTAAAGAGTTTAACAGTTTCTGAACACCCTTAAACCTCTGTGCATTTCCTATATTTGCGTGCCCCTGCAAAGGGTTCATTCGCATGCGCAGCATTTTCATTAAGGAAATCAATTCTTTTTTCAGTTCCATTGTAGGTTATGTGGCCATCCTCGTTTTCCTCGTGGCCAGTGGCTTCTTTTTGTGGGTCAACCCACAAACCAGTATCCTGGCCTACGGCTACGCCTCACTCGATCGTTTTTTTGAGCTGGCTCCCTGGTTACTCATGTTGCTGATACCTGCCGTAACCATGCGGTCTTTCGCAGATGAATTCCGGGGTGGAACCATAGAATGGCTGTCCACCAAACCGCTGCGCGACACAGAGATCATTCTCGGTAAGTACTTCGCAGCCTTAATGCTGGTGGTTTTTGCCATCCTGCCCACTATCGTCTACGGCATCACTGTGGCGAGCCTTTCAGCTATCGAGGGTAATGTGGACACAGGCGCCATCATCGGTTCCTATATCGGTTTGTTCTTTCTCGCCGCCAGCTTCACCGCCATCGGGGTTTTCTGCTCCTCCCTCACCAGCAATCAGGTGGTAGCGTTCCTGTTTGCACTCTTTGCCTGCTATCTGCTGTATAGTGGTTTTGAGGCGCTGAGCAAGATTCCTGCATTTATGAGGGGCATCGACTACTATCTGTCCATGGTCGGTCTTTCCTTCCACTATAATTCTATCAGCAGAGGGGTGATCGATACCAGAGATGTGATCTACTTTATCTCTGTGGTGATATTATTCGTCGCGCTGACAAGGCTTTCATTGAATCGCAGAACCTGGGACACCGCAAAGCAAGACTAGATCATGGCAAGTAACGCTTCAGCTAAACGTAAACAACAACAGCGACAGGCAGTACTCAGACTGCTCCTGCTGGTGGCCATTCTTGTTGCTCTCAACGTACTGGCCTCACGGTTTCATAAGAGTTTTGACCTCACTAAAGAAAAAAGGTTCACGCTAACGGAAAGTACCAAACGTATGCTGTCTGACCTGGATGATGTGGTGGTCGTGGATGTTTTTCTCGAAGGAAAGTTCCCTGCTGGCTTTCAGCGGCTCCGGGAAGCTACCCGCGAACGTCTCCAGTCTTTCAAGGAATATGCAGGTCCCCGGTTGGTGTACCGTTTTGAAGATCCGCTAAAGGACAAATCTGACGCCGAAATAGGGGCTATCAGCAAGACGCTGTACGATAAAGGCGTGGAAGCCATGAGCGTGAATGTAAAGGGCGACCGTAATTCCTCCGAAACGGTGATCTATCCCTATGCACTGGTCACCTATAAGGGTAAGTCAGCCCCCGTAAGGCTACTCGAGAACCACATGGGCATGACGCCTCTCGAGGTGCTCAACTACTCAGAATCACTGCTTGAATACAAACTCGCTTCGGCCATTCATCGGCTGGAACGCCCCACCAAACCGGAGATCGCTTATATCATGGGTCATGGAGAACAACTGGGGCCTCATACACATGACCTGCTGACGACGCTTTCAAAATACTATCGGATCGATACACTCGATCTTCCTTCCGAATACCGGATCAATCATGCGGTATACGATGCGGCCATCATCAATAAACCCACACAGCCTTTCGATGATAAGGAACTGTTCAAGATCGATCAGTACCTGATGCACGGCGGTAAGGTCCTCTGGGCAATCGATATGCTGCAGACACCCATCGATACGCTGCAGCAGACCGGCCAGTTCATTACTTATCCCTATGATCTGAATCTGGACGATCTGCTGTTCAAATACGGTGTCCGGGTAAACGCAGATCTGATCGAGGACGTGCAGTGTAATCCCATCCCGCTCATCACGGGAACGATCAATACAGGTCAGCCACAGATCGAGTTAAGGCCCTGGCCTTTCCTGCCGGTTTTTCTACCCGACTCCCGGCACCCCATAGTCAATAATATGGATGCGATCATGGGTAGGTTTGTCAACAGCATCGACACACTGTCGAATCTGAATACCAGAAAGACCATCCTGCTTCATTCTTCCAACTATAGCCGGGTGAGCGCCTCTCCGGTAAGGGTGAGCCTGAACATGATCAAGTATGATCCGGAACCACGGCTCTTCAACAAACCCAACCAGGCGGCAGCAGTACTGGTAGAGGGAATGTTTACCTCCCTGTTCCATAACAGGCTCCCTCCGGCATTCGTGAAAATGATGCGGGATTCCCTCAAATACAACGTGAAATATGCTGTTGACAGCTCCACTAGTATGATCGTGATCTCTGATGGTGATATCATGCTCAACTCCGTTTCACAACAAAGGGGGGTAGAAGAAATGGGCTACTGGGAGTATACCCAGTCTCTTTTCGCTAACAAGAATTTTATATTAAACTGTCTCGAATACCTGACTGACCCAAACAGCCCTCTGGAAGCACGTTCCAAGGACGTAAGACTACGGCTGCTGGATGCGCAGAGGGCCAGGGACGAAGAATTGAAATGGCAGGCGGTGAACATCGGTATTCCGATCGGACTGGTGCTGATCTTTGCATCAGCCTATCTGTTCTTCCGCAAACGCCGTTATGAAAAACCAATGAAACATTAACTGAAGGGCTGGACCATGCAGAAAACGATCTTATATATTCTTCTACTGGCAATACTGGGCGCAGGTGTTTATTACTTCGTCATCCGCGATAACGAAAATGTCTTCGGCGAAAAGGAAGCCGGTTTCAGTGTGAAGGATACCGCCTCCATCAGCAGGATCTTCCTCGTACGCAACGACGGTCACTCCATCGATCTCCGCCGTACAGATTCAGGCTGGTATGTCAACAACCAGTTCCGGGCGAGGGAGAATACGCTTAAGAATCTGATGTGGACGCTGAGAAACCAGTTCGTACAGTATCCAGTGCCTGAACAGGCGCATAACACCGCTATTAAAAACCTGGCAACTTTCAGTGTTAAGGTGGAGGTCTACGATAACAAAGGGCAAAAGGTCAGGAACTTCTTTGTTGGTAATGAATCCCGCGATTATACCGGAAGTTATATGCTGGTAGAAGGTGCCAGCAGGCCCTATGTCGTTCAGGTGCCCGGTGTTCAGGGTTTTCCCACACCTTTCTATACCACCGATATAGCCGACTGGCGCGACAGAACGGTCTTCCGGGCTCCGCGGGAACAGATCAGACATATCGCTGTAAAGTACGATGAAGAACCACTCAATTCTTTTACCATAGATCAGAACGGAGCGACACGTCTCAATACCGAACCAGGCATCCAGGGTAGCAATCAGCTGAATGAGAAACGCCTGAATACCTATCTCGGATTCTATGAGGAGATCTACTGCGAAGGGTATATTACCAACGTCCCGGGAATGGACTCTGTACTGGCCAGCACGGATAAATACTGCACCATTAGCGTCGTGACAAAGGACAACCATGAACAACAGGTAGATATCTATTACATGCCCATCAACCGCAGGAGTAAAAACCTGGGTACCAATATGGAGGGTGACTATGATATCGACCGTTACTATGGTGTCATGAACAATAAAAAAGATACCGTTCTCCTGCAACATGCCTCCTTCGAGCCGCTCTTCCGCAAGGCCTGGGAGTTCTATCAGGCTGATGGGGTAGTGGAAGGTATGCAGGCCGATTAGTGCAGAATAAGTAATTTGCCTGCCCAACTGACGCGATGGTAAGTATAGAGCAGATCCAGCAATGGAGTCAGGGCTCCTGGCTGCATTTTGAATCCCCTTGGTTGATCAGGGATCTGGTGATCGACAGCAGAAAGATTAATAACCCCGCCAACTCCATTTTCATAGCTCTTGCCGCCAAAAGGCGCGACGGACACAGCTATATCCAGGATGCTTACGATAAGGGCATCCGGAATTTCCTCGTTCACGGGGAGATAGATGTCCAAAAATATCCGGGTTCCAATTTCATACTTGTAAAAGAAACGCTCACAGGCCTTCAACAGCTGGTTGCCAGTTACCGCAAGCAGTTCGAAATCCCTGTAGTCGGTATCACCGGGAGTAACGGTAAGACGGTGATCAAGGAATGGCTCTGTCAGTTGATGGGTGGTAGGTTCAATCTCGTGCGAAGCCCCAAAAGTTTCAACTCACAGATCGGTGTACCTATGTCGGTCTGGTTGCTGAAACCACAACACCAGCTCGCCATATTCGAGGCGGGTATTTCACAGCCAGGAGAAATGGAACGGCTGGAAAAGATCATACAGCCTACCATCGGCATCTTCACCAACATCGGCGAGGCGCATAGCGAGGGCTTCCTCAACCAGAGGCAAAAGATCAACGAGAAGCTCACGCTGTTCCGTCGCACAAAGCAACTGATCTATTGCAGCGACTACCCCGAGCTCAACGAATGTATCATTCAGTACCGAAACCAGCTTAAGGGCAGCGACTATGCCCCTGAATTGTTCACCTGGTCGCAGAAATACCCTGCAGATCTCCGGATCACAGGTGTGGACAAGCTAAATGGCAAATCACTGATACATGGTGTTTACAAAGAGGAACAATCCAATATCACCATCCCCTTCACCGATCCTGCCAGCATTGAAAATGCCATCCACTGCTGGTGCCTGATGCTGCTCCTCGGTTTCGACCATAAGACCATTTCGGAAGGAATGATCCATCTGCATCCCGTGGCGATGCGGCTGGAGCTCCGTCATGGTATCAACGATAGTACTATCATCAATGATACTTATAATTCCGACCTCACCTCTCTGCTGATAGCGCTCGATTTCCTCGAACAACAAAGACAGCATCCTCAGCGCACCATCATCCTTTCGGATATGTTACAGATCGGTAAGTCCGATTCAGAGCTTTACGAAGAGGTGGCCAATTACATCAGTCGCAGGAACATCCAGCGTTTTATCGGAGTAGGGCCTGCACTCTACAAAAACAAAGCTCTCTTCCGGGCGCATAAAAAGCTGCGTTCGATCTTTTTCAAATCGACGGAAGACCTGCTCCGGAAGTTCCATCATCTCACGTTCTCACAGGAGGCCATCCTTCTGAAAGGGGCTCGTACGTTTAGTTTTGAGAAGGTCGGCCTGCTGCTCGAACAGAAGGTCCATCAGACAGTGCTTTCTATCGATCTGGCGGCCCTCACCCACAACCTGAATGTCTTCAGAAGCCGCCTGGGAAGCGGTGTGAAAACGATGGCCATGGTAAAGGCGATGTCCTACGGCAGTGGCAGCTATGAAATCGCCCACCTTCTGCAGTATTCCGGGGTCGACTACCTGACGGTAGCCTATACCGACGAAGGGGTTGCCCTGAGAAAAGCCGGCATCACGCTACCCATCATGGTCATGAGTCCTGATGCCTCCTCCTTCGACCGCATGATCGCCTGGAAGCTCGAACCAGAGATTTTTAATCTGCGGTCCCTGCAGCATTTTCTGTCTATAGCATCCACGCTGCAGGTAAAGGACTATCCCGTTCATATCAAGCTCGATACCGGCATGCACCGGCTCGGATTCACGGAGGACGAAATCGATGGACTGGTCTTCTTCCTGGGCCAGAACCGGCAGGCTCGCATCGCCAGTATTTTCAGCCATCTGGCGGGCAGCGAGGATCCCTCACTCGATGGCTTCACCTCAGAGCAGGCAGTCCGTTTCGAAAGGATGTCCGATCGACTGATCGAGGCGATTGGTTACAAGCCTCTCAGGCATCTGAGCAATTCTGCAGCGATCGCCAGACACCCCGGTCTGCATTACGATATGGTGCGGCTGGGACTGGGTTTATACGGTATCGACGGCAGCGGACAGATCCAGATGCAACTCCGTCAGATCGGAACGCTCAAGACCACGATCGCTCAGATCAGGCACGTGCCGGCCGGGGAAACCATCGGCTATGGAAGAAAAGGGGAGGCCAGCAGGGATATGTCGATAGCCACGATCTGCATCGGTTATGCAGATGGCTACCCGCGCACCCTCAAAGCTGGACAGGCTTATGTCCTGATCCATGGTAAGAAAGCAACGCTGGTTGGGGTTGTCTGTATGGATATGTGCATGGTAGACGTTACAGATATTCCCGAGGCCCGCGAAGGTGATGAGGTGATCGTCTTTGGTCCGCAGCTACCGCTGACACGCATCGCTGAATGGGCAGGCACTATCTCCTACGAAGTCATGACCGGTATTTCCCAGAGGGTCAAAAGGATCTACGTCAACGAAGATTGACAGTAATGATTGACTCCAATAAAAAAGCCACCGCAGGGTGGCTTTTTTATTGGAGTCGGTTTCTTCTTATTTATTCAGCAGAACGCGGACAGTACCACGATTGCCGGCTTGATCCGTTACCATGATGAAGTAAGAGCCGTTGGCAAAGTTGGAAAGATCCAGCTCTTTACGCGACTCATTCCTCACCTCTGTAAAATAGATGCCCTGACCGCTGACGCTATAGACAGTTAACGTCACATTCACAGGAGCAGCACCCCAGTCAAAGATCAGTCTTCCTGTAGTTGGATTAGGATACACCTTCACCTGATCAAGGTTGTAGGTAGCGATATCCAGCAGAGAGATCAGCAGGGTGTTGGAAGGAACAGAATGACAGCCGTTGTTATTGTTGATCGCAAAATAATAACCGGCCTCTGTGGGTTGATAGTTATAGCCGGAAGTGCCGCTGATCGGTCCGCTTGGACCATACCAGATCACATCGGCTATGGAAGACTCGAGCATGTTTCCGATAAAGGAAATAGCCGGAGTCGGAGGCGTTGTAAAGCGCTGCATCACGATGGGCGCGGAATTGGCAGTATCTGTGGTATAGCAGGCGCCATCGGTGGTGATGGAACGGGCTACTACCTGATCATTTGAAAGCAATGTGGAAGTGGAGTATACCGGACCGAAACTCATAGGTGTTCCGTTTACCAGCCACTCGATCAGCGGGCTCGGGCCATGATCCGTAACCGTAGCAGTGAACTCAACCAGGGAGTCGATACAGCCGGGATTGTCACCCTGCGTGATGGCAATAGAGATGGATGGTGACAGGGAGGGATACACGGTCATCTGGATAGCATTGGAGGTGTCTGATGCATTGGAGACACAGGGGTCTGTTGCGGTCAGCACTGCAGTCACGATGTCATTATGAGCCAGCGTGGTTGTGGTGAATCCTGCACCTGTTGCACCTGCCACAGGTTGTCCGTTTACAAACCATTGATATCCCGGGGCAGTGCCACCGTTCGTCGGTGTAGCCTCGAAGGTGATCAGTTCACCGGCACACATAGGATTAGAACCGTCTACAATGGCAATGGTAACATCTGCAGTGATCTGGATATGCGATACCTGAATCGTGTTGGAAGTCGCATTGGCCGGCGATGCACAGGCAGAGTTAGAGGTCATTTCCACAGAAACGATATCACCGTCGTTCAGCGCAGCGGTAAAGGTCGCACTGTTGGTGCCCACATTACCACCATTCACTTTCCACTGGTAGCTTGGATTGGTTCCACCGTTGGAAGGTGTTGCAGTGAAGGTGAGTTGCTGACCGGCACAGCCGGGATTATTGCCGCCACTGAGCGCTATAGCTACTGCAGCAGGGACACTGGTAGCGCGGTCTACGATGAAAGGCAATGAGGTAGAGCTGTCAAAGCCACAGGCTCCGATGAAATGCATCTTCACCGTCACCACATCATTATCTCCTAGAGTAGAAGAAGAATAAGTATTGGCAGTCACCCCGGTAGGATTACCATTCACGAACCATTCGTAAGTCGGATTGGTTACCCCCGCACCCGGAATAGCGGTGAAGGTCAGAGGACTATTGAAGCAGGAAGGATTCGTACCCTGCGTCAGACTTACTCCGACTGCACCTGTGGATGGTCCGCCGCCTCTGATGATGACGGTATAGTCTTCCGCCTGGCCCATCGATATCGGTCCACAGGGGTTGATGGCTGGTGCTGAAGTTACATCAGACACCACACGCATCCTCAGCGGGAGGCAGCTCACCAGAGTCGGTACGTTAGCCACGGTAGGAACGGTGTACTGGAAGGCATGTGTCTGGTTTCCGCCGGTGCCGCTGTTTGCGTAAATCTCCTCACCAGCCTGGAACACACCGTCATTATTGTAATCCACAAACACTTTCACATTTTCAGCGGCAGGACCGGTACGAACTGAGAAGTTGTAAACATTACCGGCTGTGAGGTCTACCATATGCTTACAGGTATTGTCGATATGAACGCCACCGTCAGCAGTTCTGCCGGAAGAGCTCACATCCATATGAGTAACAAAGGCATCGGAGATGGTAACATTCCTTGGCCCGGCGGAAGAGCTCACGAGGCTGGGGGATGTAGGGATACAAGCTGCGGTGACCGCCCCGGTTACAGGAGTGGCGCCGAGCGAACTGATAAGAGAAGCCCGCTGTCCGAGCAGTGCATTGATCATGCGGATGCTCTGACCCCCCGTGAAACGATCAGCACAGTTGGAATAATCCATCATGTTCCTGACAACAGTTCCGTAAAGGTTTCCGGTGCAGGGATTCGTTTGGTTTTCAGGACAGTTGAACATGGATACCATGTGTGGATCTGTATCGCAGACACGGTCACCCTGGGTTGCACAGTTCGCATTCGGAGGACAGGTAGTACCGCCGTTATCACCTTGAAACGTATGATAAAGAGCAAAGGCGTGACCAATTTCGTGAGGAAGTGTTTTCTTTCCGGCAGAAGCCTGAGATGCCAGCATCACAGTGCCATCAACCGTTTCAGGAGCTCCGGGGAACCAGGCAAAACCTGCTACGAAGCTTCCGGGTGAAAGTCCGTCAGTTCCATCGATTTTGTTGACGATCCAGATGTTGTAGTAATCCGTGTTAGGCCATCTGCTGAGGCTTTTTACATCCACCTCCGAAGCACCCAGGGAAGTGTTGTGAGCCATTCCGCCTGCGGAATATCCGGCTAGGCTGCTGCCATCTACGCGGATGATGCCATTGGTAGGCTGACAGTTGGGATCTCTCTGGGCCAGTGCAAACTGCAGAGGAATGAAAGTTCCGCCGTTGTTGGGGCTGGGGTATCCCGGATAGCTGGCAGAAAATGTTTGATTCAGGTAGTTGACCATGCCCGTAAGCTGTGCATCGGAAGGATTGTAAACGGAACCTACAGCTCCGCCGGTATGGATCACATGGACGACAAGGGGTATCTGGTAAACAGGTCCGTTAGGCGTATTAACAATGAGGGCATTGGCGTTCGACTGGATCATGCTGGTGATGTCGTCGTTGAGCTGTTGCACTTTCTGTGCAAAAACAGGGTCTTGTGCTAAAGCCTGCTGATGTTTGAAGTCAAAGCCGCAGTGCTGTGCCTGGGCTGACATCAAAATACCTACGCACGCCAGGAAGAGAAGCGTAACTTTCCGTATCATGTAAATTTCAAATTTTAAATAGGTACTACTCGTCTGAATTCGTAAAAATAATTGTTTCAATGCTAAAATGCTAAAAGTTTCTTAATGCTTAGAAACTAAGACAGCATAGATGACAGAGAGGTTAGTGGTGTTTAAATCTTCTGTCCCGGAAGGGTTTGGGTGATTCATCGATCGCTGTCTTAGTTCCTGCTGCAGCAATAGTTTTCCGTTCAAGAAAAAAACTTCGGTTCAGGGAAGCACGCAGGGAAATTTCGGCTGAATCCGGAGGGCAAAGGGAGCGCGTTGCCGAGGTATCACCAAAGTATCACCAAAGAGTCACCAAAGAGTCACCAAAGAGTCATCGCAGTGAAAGACTGCACAAGGCTTATGCAGCCCTCAAACAATTTATTCAGAAAAGCAAGGGCTTCGCTGCTCTACGCAGTCGTCAGGTTAGTGGGATTTGATGCAGCCACCCTGCCAATGGCCAACGGCTAAATTTCAAGGTTGTGAGTTGCGGGTTGCGGGTTGTGTGACAGCTTTGGCCTTCGCTTTCAACTGCCAACTGCCAACGGCAACTGCGATATTTGAAGGTCACCCTCCGCCATTCCTCCTATACACCTCAGTTGTTCCTCCGTTGTACCTCCTTTACTACCGGACCGTGTCCACACCGGCGCTCGACCGCGTCATTACCGTTCACACCAACCTTTTTGTTATCTGTTTTTCGGCGATTTCAGTCAGGAAAAGTCTCCTTGAAAGGGATTGTTAACGCAACAGATACCCTCAAAGGCAGCAACATGAAGATGAGCGAATCGAGAAGTGTTCTCATAAGGCAAATGTTGATCCAAGTCGCGTGTTGTGGGACGCCTTGGCCCTGGCTTTGGCTTGCGCCCCTGGGGCAGAGAACCCGGATCGATTATGGTAATAACACCCGTACGGAGTATATTTATGATGCGAATACCTTCAAAGTGCGACAGATCAGGACCACAAGAACGACAGATACCAAGGTGCTCCAGGAGCTGGATTACTTCTATGATCCTGTGGGCAATATCACCTGGCAGAAGGACGGTGTTCAGGCCGCGGTATTCTTTGCTAATGGTGTGGCGGGTCCGGATAATAAATATACCTATGATGCATTGTACCGGCTGATCAAGGCTGAAGGCCGGGAACACGCAGGCAACAACACAGCGCCCGACTGGAATGATGGGAGCAGGGTGGGACTGACGCCGATACCTTATACCAATACCACAGCCATGCGATCGTACACCCAGTTATACACCTACGATGGTCCGGGCAATATGCTGAGTCAGCAGCATATTGCTGCAACAGGCTGGACGAGGAGTTATACCCTGTTTGCCACCAATAACAGATTGCGCAGAACGACTTTGGCGGGAGTGACGCAGAACTATAACTACGACACCAGAGGCAATATGACGGGTGGCCTGCCTCATCTGACCAATGGCAGCGGTGGCCTTACAGGCACCATGCGCTATAATGAGGAGAACCGGCTGGACAGGGTGATTCAGAATGCCAACGTCACGATCTACTACCAGTACGATAGTGCCGGTCAGCGGGTGCGCAAGACTCTGAAGAACAGTCAGGGCACTATTGTGGAGACGCGGAAGTATATAGGCGGCTGGGAGGTGTATGAACGGAAGGCGGCAGGAGTGGTAGACTACCGCAGGGAGAGCCTGCA
>JAEYQO010000017.1 GCA_023409975.1 Bacteroidota bacterium
ATTGGATGCTCTATAGTACATTTTCAGATCCTCAAGCTCTTTCTGAACTTCCCTTTTTTGTTGTTCTGTCCCCTCGCCAAATTCGGCAAATACCGCTGTGAGGATGGCCCGGGATTTCGTTACCATTTCATTCGCTGCCTGTTCCTCTGAACTGCCATCGATTATCACAGATCCCTTACCACGAAAAAGGGCCTCCAATTGATCCTGGTAAAACTTCGCTCTAACGGAGTCCTTAGACCTGACGAGTTTATGTATCCAAAACCCTGTTTCATTAAGACTCTGTCTTTCTCGCTCAATATTGAGCCAGCTTTTCAGGGATATTCCTTCGGGTACATAATCCTGCGCATAGAGGGAAACGGACAACCATGGCGAAAGAACAGTTATCAGAAGTATTAGAACAGGGATCAGGAGCTTTTTCATGTGGTCAAAATAAACCAAATCTTGTGAGAGTATCACTGTTTTCCAGGCTGTTCCATTGACTGCAATAGGGTGCGGAACTGCTACGAATTACTTCACTCGCCCGGTTTGCTCACCTATCGGGTCAACGCCCGATACCTACAGCATCCTGGAATAATCATTCAAAAAACATGCGACCCTTATGGGGTCGTTTCATGTTTTGTAATCTTCTTTCTATAGATATGCGACCCCTTTCCGGGGTCGACCGGTGTTATGTAACAAATAAAAAAACTGGAGGCTTAGCAAAACAGCCAGATTTCGGGTGTTAACTCATCCACCCGATATTCCTACTTATCGGGTCATCGCCCGATTACTCATGAACTGGAGCATAATACCCGATATTTTGAATTATCGGGCAAACGACCGATATTCGGAGGATGATAAGCGTTATACTGGGAGATGTGATCAACTCCAGATCGATCACCGATCACTCCCAATGGCTCAATCCCCTCAAAAAACTGCTGTCCACCTGTGGTAGTCAACCCCTCAACTGGGAAATCACCAGAGGCGATAATTTTCAACTGGAACTACCCGAACCAGAATTTTCCCTGCAAATGGCCCTCAGGATCAAAAGCCTTATCAAATCGCTTGGGATCAGAGATCTCGATGTACGAATGTCCATCGGCATTGGCGAGAAATCGTTTCAGGGAACCCGGGTATCCGAATCCAATGGAGAGGCTTTCATCAACTGCGGAGAAAAGTTTGAATCGCTTAAAAAAATCAAACAGAACCTCGCCATCAAAACGCCCTGGCCAACAGTAGATACAGAAATCAACCTGCTGCTCCGCTTCGCCTCCATCATCATGGACAAGTGGACGCCCTCCTCCGCAGAGGTGATGTACCTGCAACTAATGGCCAAAAAACCGCTTTCCCAAAAAGACCTCATCAAAATACTCGAGCTCAACCAGTCGTCCGTCAGTGAACGCCTGACAAGGGCACGCAGTGAGGAAATCCTGGAATTAGAACTATTTTACCGGAACCTCATCAGCAAACATACCAGGCATGATGCTGCTCATTAAACTGTTCCTTGCCCATATCATCGGGGATTTCTTCCTGCAGCCAAAGCAATGGGTGGTCGATAAAGAGAAAAGGACCTGGCGCTCGCCCTATCTTTACCTCCATATCGCCCTGCATTTTCTTCTGATCCTTCTTCTCGTGGGCTCCCTCCGTTTCTGGTTAACGGCGCTGCTGCTGGCGCTTTCACACTTTATCATCGACCTGGCCAAGCTGCTGCTGCAAAAGCCCGAAACCAGAAGAAGATGGTTCTTTGTTGATCAGGGCCTGCACCTGCTCCTGCTGCTGGCGGTCTGGGGCTATCATAACAACCAGTTCCCGGACTATCGTCTGCTGGAGAACAAAAAGTTCCTTATCATCCTCACCGCCGCGCTGAGTCTTTTGCATCCCGCTTCCATTTTAATCAGAACGGTGATCTCAAAATGGCCTCCCAAACACCCACCGGGCGAGGACCAGGAATCGCTGCAGCATGCCGGACAACTGATCGGCTTCCTTGAGCGCCTGATGGTGTTTGTGTTCATCCTGCTGGGGAAATGGGAAGGTGTGGGCTTTCTGCTGGCGGCTAAATCAGTGTTCCGGTTCGGAGACCTGAAGGATTCAAAGGACATGAAGCTGACGGAATACGTTTTGATCGGCACATTGCTCAGCTTCGGGATCGCCCTGCTAACTGGTGTCTTAACAACAGAATTGCTGAAGCTTTAGACTATGACTATCAGTTTATACCGCTTCAGGCTTTAACAGTTTGAATTTGGCCGAACTGGAAGTTTTAACGAATTTTAAGACTTCATCAATCCATATTTTTATTTTTTCCAATGAGATTAGGTTTAATTGTGCTGGGGCTGGCAGTTTCGTCCCTTCCGGCTTTCGCTCAGGAATACCATTCAGACGACTATAATAAGTCGGTCTACAATGGATTTAAGGATCTGAAACCGCATTTCCGTACGAATCAGCTTCAACTGCAGTCACAGGTGGATCAGTTGTTTCCGGGTATGAACTTCACGCGCGACCGCCTGAACGGGAGCCTGACAGGTCTGTTCGGAAAGGCTACTCCGATAGCAGGAGGCACGCTGCGCGATAAGGCGCGCAACCTCGTAGAACAGAAACTTTCTGCCTTTGGTCTGAACTGGAACGAGTGGCAGGAAGTCAGGAACCAGGCGGCTCCTCATGCTTCTTTTCTCGATTTCCGGCAGGAGATCGACGGCCGGCCGGTGGTGTTCTCCAAACTGCAGTTTCGTTTCACCACGGACGGCAGGGTAGAACGGATCAAAATAAAAACTTACGGACAGCCGGCCGCAGGCCTGCAACCCCAGGTGACGCCTGCACAGGCGGAACAGTTGGTCCTGGGTGGACTGCAGGGTGTGAGTGTGACTACGAAGACGCTGGATGAGAACTGGGTCTGGTTTCCGGTACCTTCTCAAAATGACTATAAGCTGACGCCCGCTTATGCTTTTGAGGTGCAGGGGACGACAGACAGACTCCCGGTGGATCTTTATGGCTGGGTAGATGCCACAACTGGTGAGGTGCTGTACCAGAGCAATCATGTTCATGAAACGGTGGATGTAACCGTGAAAGGTAATATCTATAAGGAAAACGCAAACCTTCCCGCTTCGGACGAACCGCTGAAGAACCTGCGGATCACCCTGCAGGGACAGACAGGCAGCTTCTACACGGATACGGCAGGTGTTTTTGAGGAGACCAGCCTGAACGCGCCGGTAACGGCAACAGTTTACCTACAGGGAAAATGGTCGAAGGTAAATGTAGGCTCCAACGGAGTGACACCTTCTTTTCAATATGAGATCCTGAACAACGGTACGACCTACCACTTCCCGGATTCCGGTCTTTCCAATATTGCAGCCCGCACGGCTTATTATCATGTCGACAAGATCCATGACTATATGAAGGGTTTCTTTCCTGCTTTTCCTTCCATGGATAATGCCCTTGCGACGAACGTGGATATTACTACGAACGCTAACAATAACTGCAATGCTTTCTACAACGGTACGTCGATTAATTTCTATGCTGCCTGGGGAAGCTGTAATTCATTTGCTACCAGTCCGGATATCGTTTACCACGAATATGCCCACGGAATCAACCGCCGTTTCTATGGCTGGCAGGGTGCCGGCAATATGTCGAATGGCGCGTTGAACGAGGGAAATGCGGATGTATGGGCGATGGCGATCAACCAGGATCCTGTAATGGGTGAGGGTGCTTTTATCGGCAGCGCGGTGATCAGACGCTATGATATGGCGCCTAAGGTATATCCCCATGATATCGTTGGTGAGGTGCACGCAGACGGTGAGATCATTGCCGGTGCCTGGTGGGATGTAGCCGTTAACCTGAACGATCCGGAAATGATGGCGGAACTGTTTGCCAAAACCTACTGGGATACACCGGACGGACCAAACGGAACGGAAGGCGAGGTGTATTATGATGTGCTGATCTCGGCGCTGATGAATGATGATAATGACAATGACCTGAACAACGGTACACCTAATTTCCAGGCAATCGTTGAGGCCTTTGCCCGTCATGGTATCTACCTGCTGGGGGATGCACATATCCAGCATGAGGAACTGGCACACCAGCCTACCGGAGCGGCAATTGATGTTCAGGCAAATGTGACAGTTTCTACACCGGCTTTCCTTGGTGATATCCGGCTGTTTTACAAGGAGCGCGCTTCGACGGGTTGGGATTCAGTTCAGATGAACCTCGTGAGCGGCAATACCTATGCAGCGCAGATCCCGGCACAGAGTGAGGGAAGCATTGTTGATTACTACTTCTCGGTCTATGATAATTTTGGTGGTAACCGGATCAACGCAGTGGCGCCAGCAGGCTACCTTCCCGGTGCACTGATCACTACGCAGAGCAATATTCCTTACCAGTTTGGTGTCGGCATTCAGCGGGCATTCGGTACTGATTTCGAATCACCGCTTTCCGGATGGACCATCGGTAATGTTCCGGGTGATAATGCCACCTCCGGTATCTGGATCCATGCTGTTCCCATTCCTTCTTATGTGAACTCTGCTGCGGGACAGATCATGGTGCAGCCTGGCTATGATAAAACACTGGGGCAGGGTCAGCAGGGCAAGGCGCTCGTGACCGGCAATGCACCGGCACCGAGCACGCAGGTAGGACTCGCAGATGTGGATAATGGTCGAACCAGTGTCATTACACCGGTTTTCGACCTGACAGGATTTACAAACCCGATCATTGAATATTACCGTTGGTACACCAATGACAAGGGTAGCAACCCCGGTGCCGATTTCTGGACCGTACACATCAAAGGTGATGTCGGTAATATCTGGTTCAAGATGGTAGAAAGAACCCGCATTTCTGATAATTCCTGGAGACGCCGCATCTTCAGTGTAGATGAACAACTGCCTGGCTTTAGCAAGGTGATGTTGAAGTTTACCGCTGAAGATCTGAATCCGGGAAGCGCTGTGGAAGCTGCTGTGGATGATATCTTTATTTATGACAATGAATCGGCCCTGTCAGTAGAGGGTGTGTCCCCTGCGGTTCGTGCGCAGATATTCCCTAACCCGGCCAGCAGCCAGGTGACGGTTCGTCTGCCACAACAGGCGGAAGGAACGATCAGCCTGCATGATCTGAGCGGTAAGGAAATCCAGCGTGTGACGATCGCGAATAGCAACGAGCAGGTATTGGACGTACAGTCCGTTCCTGCGGGTATTTATATGCTGATGATCCGCACGGCGGAATCGATTCAGGTGTCGAAGATCAGTGTGGTACATTAAGCAAAGAAGAAATACAATTTGTGAGGGCTGCTACGGTAGCCCTCTTTTGTTTTTTAGCATTTATTCGCCGACTTCGGCACGCTTTTAAAGCATTTGTACAGACCAAAACTGTATATAATGAGAAAATGGATGACTTTGGTGACTGCTGGTGCTGTAATGGGATTTGGACTGAGTTCCTGCAGTGACGATGTGCTGGACAACCTCGTGAAGGTATCGTTTACGGAAACGGTAGAAGTGCCGTTTACCCTGCAACCAATTGACACAATAGGTGTTGAAACACCGATGGTATTCTTAACCACCTATTTTAACCTGGACAGTGTGATCGCTGCAGAAACGAACGGAAGGTTTGACCTGGCAGGTATTCGTAGTGTGACCCTGAACGAGCTGCGCGTGGAGCTGGACTCTACAGAGACGGATGCCGCTAACAATCTTTCGAATTTTGAACATGTGAACCTGCAGTTCTATTCTGATGCTGTGACGGCACCGCTGACCTTCCCGGTAATGGTGCCTGATGTATATAGTACCCGTCTTACCGTTCCGGTGGACGATGAAACCGATCTGAAGCCCTATATGGAGGGGAATCTGCTAACCTACTCCGTATCCGGAAAAATGAGACGAACCACGGAAAAAACCCTGACAGGCGTGGTGACTATGCGTATTAAAGTGGAAGAATGACAACCCTGGCAAGAAGGAACTTCGTCAGCCAGCGCTAATCAACACAGGCCGTCCCACCGGGACGGCCTGTGTTGATTATATAGAAGCACGGATTTAGAAGCGCTCCAGTCCGCTGAAGAAGAAAGAACCTTCGATCTCAGCATTCTCATCGCTATCAGAACCGTGCACCGCATTTTCTCCCATAGAGGTAGCATAAAGCTTACGGATGGTACCTTCTTCCGCCTGGGCAGGGTTGGTAGCACCAATAAGCTTACGGAAATCTGCCACTGCATTGTCCTTTTCGAGGATAGCCGCTACGATGGGTCCACTGCTCATGAACCCGGTGAGTTCTCCGTAGAAAGGACGCTCCTTGTGAACCTCGTAGAATTTCTCAGCCTGCTGCCTGCTGATCATGGTGTATTTCATTGCCACTATGCGGAAGCCAGCCTTATTAATCATCTGAAGAATATTTCCGATGTGGCCATTGCGGACAGCATCAGGTTTGATCATTGTAAAAGTGCGGTTGGACATTATCTGTTATTTTGAGGCGCAAAACTATGCTATTTATCAGGTTTTCGGACTGGTATTCGTAATTGCCTGAAAATCCAGTTACTTTTGAAGCTTGTATCAAACATTCATGCGATCCATACAAGACGCTATAGAGTTACTCAACAGTCCGAAGAAAATTTTCATTACCACGCATCATAAGCCCGATGGGGACGCCATCGGCAGTATGCTCGGCCTCAGCCATTACCTGACATTGAAAGGGCACCAGGTTACTGCGGTGTCTCCAAGCGAATTGCCGGAGTTCCTGATGTGGATGCCGGGTGTCGAAACCCTGTTGAATTTCGAGGCAGAATCCAGGGCCTGCAATGATGCTTTGGCGCAGTCGGAACTGATCTTCGGTCTGGACTTTAATGAGTTCGGGAGGACCAAACACCTGAAGCAGCAGTTATTGGCGGCTACGCAGCCGCGTATCATGATCGATCATCACCTGATGCCGGCTCCCGACTGGGAGTATGGAATCAGCGACCCGGAACAGAGCAGCACCTGTGAGATGGTGTATGATTTCATCAATCTCTGTGGTGATATCCCGCGCAATAATGCAGATATCGCTGCCTGTCTTTATACCGGGCTCATTACCGATACCGGCTCTTTCCGCTATAATTCCACCAGCGCAAGTAGTCATCGGATGGCTGCGGACCTGAAGACCAAGGGACTGGATCATAGCTATGTTCACGAGAAAGTGTATGATTCCTGGACGATAAAGAGAATGCAGTTGCTGGGTTATGTGCTGCTGGAAAAAATGGAGATTCTGCCGAGGTATAACGCCGGCCTGATCGCACTTTCGCGCCAGGACCTGAAACTGTTTGACATCTCTACGGGCGATACGGAAGGGCTGGTTAATTACCCCCTGAGTATCAACGGAATACGCTTTTCCACCCTGATTACAGAGCGCCAGGATGAGGTGAAACTCTCCTTCAGGAGCAAGGGCGATTTTGATGTGAGCAGTCTGGCCCGTGAATATTTTAACGGCGGCGGTCATTTCAATGCCTCAGGCGGCCGGTCAAACCTAAGTTTTAGCGAAACGGTATCACGATTTAAAGAAATTTTATCCGAAATTCACCCCCGATAAAAAATAAACATGTTTAAGCGTATTATTCCTTTCGCCCTTTTGGGTGCTTTTGCTTTCAGTTTTCAGGCCTGTAAAAACAGTGGCGGCTTCAAGACAACAGAGAGCGGACTTGAATACAATATTGTAAAAGACGAAAAAGAAGGGGCATCCCCCAAAGAAGGAGATATCATCGAGATGCATATGCACATCCGGTATAAAGATGATAATCTGGATACAACCCTTTTCGATTCGCGTGTGATGAACAACAACATGCCAATCCAGTTCCCACTGCCCGCACCTTCCTTTAAAGGAGATGTGGCGGAAGGATTTATGATGATGACCGCTGGTGATAGCGCTGTTTTCCGTATCGCGATCGATACACTACAGAGTGCTGGAGCCCAGATAGCGCCATTTATGAAGAAGGGAGAGAAGATCCAGTATAATGTCGTGCTGGTATCTGTAAAATCGCAGCAGCAATTGATGCAGGAACAGGAGGAACATGCGGCGAAACAAAGTCAGGTTGATGAGAAACTGCTGCAGGAATATTTTACCTCAAATAAGATCAACGCAACCCGTACGGGTTCCGGACTGTACTATCTGATCGAAAAAGAAGGTACCGGGAAAAACCCTGCTCCTGGTCAGGCAGTAACGGTGCGCTACACAGGCAGGACTATGGATGGCAACATCTTCGATTCGAATATTGAACCAGGTGTTGGTTCTGGCGAGCCCTTTACCTTTATGGTAGGAAGGGGTCAGGTGATCCCCGGATGGGATGAGGGTGTTTCCCTGCTGAAGAAAGGCACAAAGGCGAAACTGTTCATTCCGTCTACCCTTGCGTATGGCCAAAGCAGTCCCAGCCCTGCCATACCACCGAATTCTGTTCTGATCTTCGATATCGAAGTTCTTAACATTGAGAATGCACCGTCTATGCAAATGCCGGTACAATAATTGCTTCATACTTACAAACTAACAAATGAAAAAGAAGAATATTCTGGCACCTGCCGTGGTATTGATGCTGACAGGACCTTCCACAGGTGCTTTTGCTCAGAAACCCACCGATTTTAAACGTACAGAAACCGGACTCGAGTACAGGTTCCATCATGACGAGCCAGGAACGAACTTCCCGAAAGAGGGCGATCACGTAGAAATGCACATCAAAACCTATGTTGGTGATAGTGTGTTATTTGATAGCCGGGTGCTGAATGGTAATAAACCTGTTCCGTTCCAGATCATGGCGCCTTCCTTTAAGGGCGATCTGGTGGAAGGTTTTGTACTGATGACGCCTGGTGACAGTGCGACTTTCAGAATTGCCATCGATTCGCTGAAGAACGCTGGTGCTCAGTTACAATCCTGGATGCAAACAGGCGATATGCTGGTGTATGATGTCGTGCTGGTTTCTGTGAAATCGCAGGCTCAGATGGATCAGGAGAAAGAAGCGCATACGGCTGCTCAGCAGAAGAAGGATGATCAGACCCTGCAGGACCATTTCAAAAAGAACAAGTTAAAGCCGAAGAAGACCGCTTCGGGTTTATACTATAATATTTCCCAGAAAGGAACCGGAGCCACCCCTACAGCAGGTCAGTATGTAACCGTGAACTACACCGGACGCACAATTGATGGTACGGTATTCGATTCCAATGTGGATCCGAAATTCAACCACGTACAGCCATTCACTTTCCAGATTGGGAAAGGACAGGTGATCAAAGGATGGGACGAGGGCGTTGCTTTACTGAATAAAGGCAGCAAGGCCACCCTGTTCATTCCTTCCGGACTGGCCTATGGTGAGCGTGGTGCCGGTGGTGCTATCGGTCCTGATCAGGTATTGATCTTTGAGGTGGAGGTAACGGATATTTCCACGACTCCTCCGGCTCAGAACCTGCCTCCGGGTCACAGCGAACATGACGGACATAATCATTAATCCATCCTTGTGCATGGGCTTTGCTTCGTAGCTTTGCCCTGCAATGAGACTAGTTTTAATCATATTGATAGCGTGGTATTCGTTCAGTACGAATACCACGTTTGCTTTTGGGCGACAGGACACTCTGAGGGGAACAGATGGACGCGGTCGGTTCTGGTGGGATGTGCAGCATTATGATCTGAGTGTAACCATCGACTCTGCAGACCGGTCCGTTTCCGGACTGAATATCATCTCCGCTGTGGTGGTGGCAGCGCCGGCAGATAGTCTGCAGCTCGATCTCCAGAAGGGCCTGACCATTGATAGTGTGATCATGCACGGCCGGAGCCTGACCGCCGTAAGAGAGGGTAACGTATGGTGGGTGATCTATCCCTTTCACAATTTCTCACCGGGTGCCAGACTTACCCTCCAGGTTTATTACCAGGGAACGCCCCCGGAGGCGAAGATGCCTCCGTGGCAGGGCGGCTTTGTCTGGTCGACAGACAGCACCGGGAATCCCTGGGTGGCTGTAGCGTGTCAGGGTCTGGGAGCCAGCAGCTGGTGGCCCTGTAAGGATTTCCAGGCAGATGAACCGGACAAGGGGATGATGATCGATATTAGTTTTCCCGGCAAACGATCGGTGATCTCCAATGGCCGTATGATAGATTGTGGTTTTGATGAGGAGGACGCGGAAGAGGGTCAGTACGGCTGCACCTGGACCGTGACAAATCCTATCAACACCTATAATGCGAGCTTTTATATCGGAGACTATGTGAGTTGGCAGGATACCCTGATGGGGGAAAAGGGAAGGCTGGACCTGGAGTACCATGTGCTGCGTTATAATGAGCAGCGCGCCAGAAGGCAGTTTGCTGTGGTGAAACCCATGCTCCGCTGCTTCGAATACTGGATGGGGCCTTTCCCTTTCTATGAAGATGGCTATAAGCTGGTGGAATCTCCTTACCTGGGCATGGAACATCAGAGCGCAGTAGCCTATGGCAACCAGTATAAAATGGGCTACCTGGGAACCGACAGGAGCTCCACCGGGGTGGGAATGCTGTTTGATTTCATCATCATTCACGAAAGTGGCCATGAATGGTTCGGGAATAATATCACGGCCGCTGATGTAGCTGACAACTGGCTGCATGAGGGATTCACGACCTATACAGAGGTACTGTTTGCGGAATGTGCGTTTGGAAGAGACTCCGCCTACAAGTATATGCTGGGGTTATGGAGAGGCATTCAGAATGACCGGGCAGTGATCGGTGCGCATGGAGTTCATGACGATGGCAGCTCTGATAAATATGTGAAGGGCGCAGCGGTGGTTCATATGATACGCCGGATCATCAATGATGATCAGAAATTCCGGGCGCTGTTACGGGGACTGAATAAGGAGTTTTACCATAAGACCGTTACAAGCAGGGAAGTGGAGGCCTATATCAGCCGGTTTGCAGGATATGATTTCGGACCGCTGTTTGAACAATACCTTCGTTCGGCAGCCATTCCCAGGCTGGAGTGGACCGTGAAGAAAAGGGAGCTCCGGTTCAGATGGGTGAATGCGGTCACCGGGTTCAGCATCCCGCTGGAGATCAGTTCCGGCAGGCAGCGTCAGGTCATCTATCCGACCAGCGAATGGCAGTCTGTTCGCTGGACCCGTGGATACGATATCCATTTCGATCCGAACTACCTGATCGAAACCCGGTTACCTTAGCGATAGATTTTATCCAGATATCCACAGGATCGACCCATTCGGGCCGGCTGGGGCAGGGCTGTGTTCCGGCTGACTAAACTTAAATTTATAACTTAGCCGCAATGGCAAAAACCGTAGCAGAAACCCCGTTAATGAAGCAGCACCGGGAGATAAAAAGCCGGTATCCGGATGCTGTTCTGCTCTTTCGTGTAGGAGATTTCTACGAGACTTTTAGTGAGGATGCCCTGATCGCTTCGAGGGTACTGGGCATCACTCTCACCAAACGATCCAATGGCGCCGCCTCTTCTGTGGAACTGGCCGGCTTTCCCCATCATGCCCTCGACACCTACCTGCACAAGCTGGTGAAGGCGGGTTACCGGGTGGCTATCTGTGATCAATTGGAAGATCCAAAAACCGTCAAGGGAATTGTGAAGCGGGGCGTCACAGAATTGGTAACACCGGGTGTGGCAACCTCCGATAAACTGCTCGATAATAAATCAAATAATTTTCTCGCTGCCCTTTATATCAATGATCAGCATTCGGGCGTGGCCTTTCTCGATATCAGTACCGGGGAGTTCTATGTGGCCCAGGGGAATATCGAGTATATGGATAAGCTGTTACAGAGCTTTCAGCCCTCGGAGATCATTCTGTCCAAGTCGCAGCAAAAGCGATTCCGGGAACAATTCGACAACAAGAGCTATACCTTTCAGCTGGAAGAATGGATCTTTCAGGAACAATATACCTATGATCTGCTGCTGGAGCATTTTCAGACCCAGTCGTTGAAAGGGTACGGGATCGAAGAGCTGCCGTTCGCCATTATTGCGGCAGGGGCTGCCCTGCATTATCTGCGAGATACCGAACATCCCAACCTGCAACATATTAATGCCATTCAGCGAATCGTAGCCGATGAGTTCCTCTGGATGGACCGGTTTACCATCCGGAACCTGGAACTGATCTATACACCTCAGGAGCAGGGCACCTCCTTACTACAGGCACTGGACCACACGCTGACACCCATGGGGGCCCGCTTGCTCAAACGCTGGCTGATCTTTCCGCTCTTCAACATTGTCAGTATCCGCCAGCGTCTGGACCAGGTAAGCTTCCTGATCCGGGATCAGGATCTGAATCATCAACTGGCTCAGCTTATCCGTCAGACAGGTGATGTGGAACGCCTGATCGGTAAGATACCGCTGAAGAAAGCCAATCCGCGGGAGGTGCTGCAATTGGCACGGGGACTTGGCTTTATGCAGGAGATGAAACAGGTGACAGCCAGGTGTGATTTTGAGCCGCTGGCGCGACTGGTGGAACCCCTGCAACCGTTGGAGGAACTGCAGCAAAGGATTTGTTTCACCCTCGTTGATGATGCCCCGGTGCAGGCACATAAGGGGAATGTGATCCGGGAGGGCATTCACAAAGAGCTGGATGAGCTCCGGAAGATTTCAAGAAGCGGCAAGGAATACCTGCTGATGATACAGCAGCAGGAGTCGCAGCGCACAGGGATCACCTCCCTGAAAATCGCTTATAACAATGTGTTTGGGTATTACCTGGAAGTTACCCATGCCCATAAGGATAAGGTGCCGCAGGACTGGATCCGCAAGCAGACGCTGACGAATGCAGAGCGCTATGTGACGCCGGAGCTGAAGGAATACGAGGAGAAGATCCTCGGCGCAGAGGAGAAAATTCTGGCCCTTGAGATGGAGCTCTACCAGCAGTTGCTGGCTTCGATAGAACCACATATTTCCGCGATCCAGAGCAATGCGCATATCGTTGCTCAACTGGACTGTCTGCTGTGTTTTGCGCTGAACGCGAAACAGTATAACTACCACCGTCCGGAGATTGTGGAGGAGATGGTCCTTGACATCCGCGAAGGCCGTCACCCGGTGATCGAGCAGCAATTGCCCCCGGGAGAGTCCTATATCGCCAACGATATCCAGCTCTCCAGGGATGATCAGCAGGTTATTATCCTGACGGGCCCGAACATGAGTGGTAAATCGGCCCTGCTCCGGCAGACCGCCATCATTACACTGATGGCCCATATGGGCAGCTTTGTGCCGGCGACATCGGCCAGGGTAGGACTCACAGATAAGATCTTCACGAGGGTAGGGGCTTCTGATAACCTGAGTGGGGGAGAGAGTACCTTCATGGTGGAGATGAATGAAACGGCCAGTATCATCAATAATATCAGTGATCGCAGCCTCGTGTTGCTCGATGAGATCGGCAGGGGTACAAGTACCTACGACGGTATTTCGCTGGCCTGGTCGATCGTGGAGCACCTGCACAACCATGATTCAAAGCCCAAAACACTATTTGCCACCCATTACCACGAGCTGAATGAGCTTGAGCACCAGTTACCGAGGGTGCGAAACTATCATATCACTCATCAGGAAACGGGAAACAAGGTGATCTTTCTCCGGAAGCTGGCGCCGGGGGGCAGTCGACACAGCTTTGGTATTCAGGTGGCCAGAATGGCGGGCATGCCGCCACCGCTGCTGAAAAGAGCGGAGGAGATCCTGGGGCTTCTGGAAGAAAAGCATGGCAGTGCTTCAGATACCCGGGAGACGGTGAGACAGATTACACCCTCACCGTCATTTCAGCTCAATATTTTCGATGGCGTCACCGAGGATATCCGCCGGATGCAGCAGATTCTCGACGAAACGGATATCAATACGTTAACACCAGTAGAGGCCCTGCTCAAGCTGAATGAGTTGAAGTCGGTAATTAGTCGTTAATCACTAGTAGTGAGTCGTTAGTAGTCAACCGTCATCATTCAACCTGATAGTTTTCCTATTGGATAGCACACTGACTACTGACTACTGACTACTGACTACTGACTAC
>JAEYQO010000106.1 GCA_023409975.1 Bacteroidota bacterium
TCATTCCGTAAAATTACCGAAAGCTTGTTTGCAAATCGCATAGGGGTAAAATGAGCCTGCTGCGTCTTTCCTTCAAAACAAGCATATGAAACGTATCATTTTTACCATCGCCCTGGCCCTGAGTGCCAGCTTTGCACAAGCACAATTCCCCTACCAGCTTTCTGTAACAACAGATACCTACCAGCCCCTTACCAATGGCATCAGCCTCAATGGCACCCGTATCTGGAAAGACACGATGTACAACATTCCGCTCGGATTCAATTTTAAAATGGGCACTACCGTTATTGATCACTTCCGCATGGTGAGCCATAACTTCATCAGTACCGATACTTTGGGTACTATGTCGGGTTTCCTGCTGACGGATGCGCAGCTCATAGACAGGGGTGCCCTTGGCAATACCAGTGCTTCACCGATCCGCTACGAGATCACCGGTACAGCTCCTAACAGGGTATTCAAATGCGAGTGGGCGAATGCAGGATTCGCAGTAGAACTGGACAATTACAACACGCTCAACGACTCGGTCAATATGCAGATCTGGCTTTACGAAGGCAGTCATATCGTTGAGCTGCGGTATGGAAAGCGCGGCATCACCAACTACTCCGAGTATTTTGATATGGTGGGACTGCCTGTGATCGGATATGTGAAGGATGTCAACTTCATCAATGCTACGCTGGATAAGATCTACATGCTTTCCGGAAATCCGAATTCACCAACCATCGACAGCTTCTCCCTCAGCCATACCGGCGGTCATGCCCTGAATGCTTTTCCGGCAGAAGGAATGGTGTACCGGTTTACACCTGATGATCAGACCACCAAAGTCAACGACAGGCTCATCGTAAAGGATCTGCAGGTATTCCCAACCGTGTGCCAGAAAGAACTGCACATTGCCTTCAATGATCATCGTCAGTTAGACTACCAGATCATCGGACAGAATGGTGCCGTAGCCTCGCACAAGGGTGTGCTTACATCCGGCAAATACACGATTGATGTTTCAGGACTGGCCCCCGGCGTGTATCTGCTGCAACTCTCCTATGGAAAGCAACAGGAACTCCAACGGTTTATCAGGCAATAGGAAATTCTCACAGCGGCCGGTACAACTTGCCGGCTGTTGTGTTACCATTCATAGTCTGCTTCGACTTTCTTTTTCAGCTTGTCGACCAGCAACATCGTTGCAGGGCATTTGTCGAGGTTATTGGTAAAGGTGTCGTTGTAAGCGTCAAACGGTCTTTTATTGTGGTGTGGGAAGGCTGCGCAATCAGCAGGGCGCACTTCGTAGATCGAACATTTATTATCGACGAGGAACTGGCAGGGCTGGATCTTGTTCACCCAGTCTCCGGTGTCTTCCTCTTTATAAAGCCATTTTTCCATGAAAGCCCTGGGCGTCATGTTCAGGTGTGCGGCAATACGTTTGATGTCTGATTTCCTGAAGGTGGGTGTCATGGTTTTACAGCAGTTCGCACATTCCATGCAGTTCACTTCCTGCCACACAGCCTTGTCGGCCTCCCGCACCAGCGCGGGCATATCCTCAGGGACAATGTCGTCGAGTTTCTTTAGGAATGCAGCAAGGTTTCCTTTCCTGCGGGCTGCTGTACGTCTGAATCTGATCAGGTCCATATCTGGTGTAAATATACTGGTGTTTATCAGTTCCTGTTGCAGCCGGTCTTTTGCAATCTTCCTGATACTGATGGTCCTATGTGGGTAATGAATATCTTTACAACAGACAAACGTCCATTCGGACATCCGTCTTTTCAAACCCGCTGTATAGCATTTATGTTCAAGAGGAACCTCTTTCCAGTGCTGCTGACCTTAATTTGCTTTCTTGGAAGCAACAGGTCGCAGGCGCAGGTGGACCCTCCAGCGTTTGAACCGCTGCCCGACTCGCTGGCGCGCCTGATCGACAGCCTGCTGTCAGTGGCAGATTCCTACAAACTGGTTCCTGCTATTCTGCTTCCGGGAGATACGCTGGTTTCAGATAGCGGAAGGGTGCTTCAGGAAGTGGTTACCACAGATACCACCCGTTTCAGAAGTCGCGTGGCTGTCCCGGTATCGTACCATATCAGAGGCACCATACGCGACAAGGGAACCGGAGAAGGCATTCCATTCGCGATCGTATATTTTCCGGGTACACCTGCAGGGACCACTGCCGATGCGGATGGGAATTTCGAACTACGCCTTCCGGAACTCCCCTCAGACACCCTGCATATTCAGGCCATCGGTTATCAGAACGGAAGGAAGCGGCTGGACCGCTATGTCGCTTCGCACAGCTTTGTTCTCGAGCTGGACCGCGAGGAGTATCAACTGGAAGAATTCGTGTTCAGGTATGAGGACCCTGCGGTGAAGCTGGTCGAGCAGATCATTGCCCATAAGCCCGTGAATGACCCCGACCGGGTGACTAACTACCGTTACGAAGCTTACAACAAACTGGAGATCGACCTCGAGCGCCTGACACGTGAGCAGTTTGAGAAGCTGCCGATTCCCTACATGAAGCAGTTCAGCTTCATTTACGATAACCTCGATAGCACTTCGGAGGAAACCCCGTTTCTTCCGTTGTACCTGACAGAGACATTGTCTGATTATTATTTCCGGAAGGAGCCGAAGAAAACAAGAGAGTTCATCAAGGCCAGTCAGATAAAAGGGTTTACCAATGAGAGCGTTACGGCCTTCATGGGGACCATGTACCAGAATATCAATGTGTACAAGAATTTTATTCCGGTTCTTGGAAAAGAGTTTGTCAGTCCCATCAGCAATCAGGGACTGTTCTACTATAAGTATAAGATCAAGGACACCCAGCAGGTTCGAGGGCTGAATGTGTTATTGGTTCAGTTCCAGCCAAGACGCCCCGGTGAAAATGTGTTCTACGGCGATTTCTGGGTGGTGGATTCCCTGTTCACTATTCAGCGCGTCAGCATGGAAGTTCCGGCCGCAGCGAATATCAACTGGGTCAGCCGCGTTAGTCTATACCAGGAGTTTTCTCCGGTGACGGATACCTTGTGGTTTCCGGTAAAGGACAAGTTCGTGGCAAATTTTGCACTTCCCTATAAAGTAAAGCTGCCCGGTTTCATTGGCAGAAAAACGACCTCGTACAGAGACATACAGGTCAATAGCCCGGCTGTTGACAAGGTTCTTGACGACCCGAAATGGAGGCAGGATATCATAGTGGCAGACAGCGCAAGAGCCCTGGGCGACGCCTATTGGGTAAATGCGCGGCACGATACGCTGAGTAATAATGAGAAGGCCATCTACCAGATGATCGATACGCTGCAATCCATGCCCCTGTTTACAAGGTATAAGCAGATGATCAAGTTTCTGGCCAGTGGAAAGATCGAACTTGGTAAAATAGAGATCGGTCCGGTCTGGAACACCTACAGCAGCAATCCTTTTGAGGGGAACAGATTCCGCTTATCGTTAGGAACGACGCCGGAGCTCTTCAAGGATATCAAGCTGTCCGGCTATCTGGCTTATGGAAC
>JAEYQO010000073.1 GCA_023409975.1 Bacteroidota bacterium
TCCAGCGACCTGAAGGCACTCGTTGAACGGATGTCCGGGATCTATGATAACCAGGAACAGGCGCGAAATAATCAACAATATGCTCCTATCGAGTTGAATATCAGGGAAATAAGTCTAAAAGGCCGGAAGCTGTCGGGTCACTGGTTGTATGTGGAGCAGGCATTAAACGCCAATGGCAACAAGGTGTATCACCAGAGGGTATATAATATATACAGGGAGAAAGACGGGGTACGGGCAAAGTTGTACGAATTGAAAGATCCTCAAGCTTTTGTGGGCGCCTGGAGTAAGCCGGAACAGTTTAAATCGCTGGTGGTCGATTCTCTTGTAGAAGGATGTATCCTGTACTTTACTAAGGACGACCAGGGAAACTTCACCGGGAATACCCTCAACCGTGACTGCCTCAATAGTCAGAATGGTGCTGTCTACGCGACTACTGAGCTGATTGTCACCCCCAATCAGATCATCCACTGGGATCGTGGATACAACGATCAGGGCCAGCAGGTCTGGGGAGCCGAAACCGGTGGCTACCGCTTCCGTAAATTCACCCGCCCAAAATTCGATTAAGTCAAAATACAAAATAGCTTACGGACATCTGACGGACTCCTATAGAACAGTTCCTTCCTGACACCCTCCCGACTAGTTCCCGGGAGAGTCCCCAACCATTCGGATAGACATGTATGCCGGGAGGTCCTGCCAGCTGTCCGTGCATGGCGTATTAAGACCGCCAGCATGGCACATTCGGAAACGTTGTTTCATTAAGGTATGGATTTTCAGGAATGGAAACCAGACTCAGCCCTGAACTGGCACAGGAACGAATCTGGGCTGACTTAAAGCCTTTTTTTGCCGAACAATAATGTTTTCTAATGCAAAGTTTGTTTTGTACCTAAAACCAGTATCTTTGCGCAAAATTTGGCGGGGGGTGTTACCTTTTTCGCCTGTTTCATACTGATTTTTCAAGGCTTTGTAATGAGTTCCAGACGTTTCTTTTCTTTCCTGGCGTTGAGTTTTGCACTCCTGTTTGCTGCTGCTCCTGCTGTCGCCCAACATGAGTCAAGTCATGAACACGAAGACATAGCACCCCACAACGAAGACGTGGCTGCAGACGCTCACGATAGTCATGGGGAGAAAGAGGCAGGTTTCGATGCTTCTGAAGTGATCTTCGGTCACATCGGTGACTCCCACTACTGGCACTTCTTCGATATTGGCGAATTTTCTGCCTCCATCCCACTGCCCGTTATCATCTACCACCCCGAGAAAGGACTGGAAATGTTCTCTGCCTCCAGATTCGATCACGGTCATGTCTCCTACAACGGGTACCACCTGGAACACGGCATGAAGGAAAGTATTGTTTCTGAAGATGGTGCAAGCATTATCGACTTCTCGATAACTAAGAATGTTCTGTCAATGATCATCTCTGTCATCCTCCTCGTATGGATTATGACAGCAGTTGCTAAGAAATATAAGAAGAATGGTACAATGAAGGCACCCTCTGGATTCCAGAATGCCCTCGAGCCAGTCATTACATTCATTCGCGACGATGTCGCGAAGCCCAACATCGGCAGGAAGTACATTAGTTACATGCCTCTGCTGTTGACCTTGTTTTTCTTCATCTGGATCAATAATCTTCTTGGTCTGATTCCCGGCGGAGCCAACTTCACAGGTAATATCGCAGTAACCGGCTGTCTTGCTCTGATCACTTTTATCGTGATGATTGCCAGCGGTAATAAGCATTTCTGGGGTCACCTTCTGAATCCTCCAGGAGTACCTTTCCTCGTAAAAATTCTATTGGTGATCATTGAGATCATCTCGCTGTTCATCAAACCAATCGCATTGATGATTCGTCTTTTTGCCAACATCATGGCAGGTCACATCATCATTCTGAGTATCGTTTCGATGATCTTCATATTTGGTGGACTGAGCACGGTTGCAGGCTGGGGCTTCGCACCGGTCTCCCTGGCATTTACAGTGTTCATGTTTTTTCTCGAATTGCTTGTGGCTGCTATTCAGGCATTCATCTTCACCAATCTGGCCGCAGTATTCATTGGTCAGTCAGTCGAAGAGAGTCACCACGATCACGCGCATGATGATCACAGTTTGCATAACCCGGCAACCGGGCAGGCTTATCAGGTATCAGAAAAAGAAATAATCGCTTAATATTTAATAACACAGTTTTTTTTTCATCAAAATCCATATAACATGTCTTTGTTAAACACAATTCTGTTGCAGGCAAATGAATTAGCAGGTGTTTCTGCTGAAGCTGCTGCAGCTGGTGCTTCTGGTCTGGCTAAAGCTGGTGGTGCTATCGGTGCGGGTATCGCTGCACTCGCTGCTGGTGTTGGTATCGGTCAGATCGGTAAAGGTGCGGTAGAAGCTATCGCACGCCAGCCTGAAGCTTCTGGTGACATCCGTGCTAACATGATCCTTACAGCAGCCTTCGTTGAGGGTGTTGCGCTGTTTGGTGTAATTGCTGGCCTGCTGGCTGTTGTTCTTTCCTAAGAAATCAGCCCATGTTATTTAACTGCGCCCGGAGCACAGGGCAAGGGGCGCAGTTATCTTAACCCTGGATTTGAGAAAAAATATTAAATAAAACCTTTTTGATCTAATACTATATGGAACTACTTACTCCGGAACTTGGCTTGTTCTTTTGGACGCTCCTCGCTTTCCTTATCGTATTCTTCATCCTGAAGAAATTCGCCTGGAAGCCTATCCTGAACGCCCTCAGCGAACGCGAATCTGGAATCGCTGAGTCCATCGCTGCTGCAGACCGTGTCCGCAAGGAAATGGCACAAATGCAGAATGAAAGTGAAAAACTGATGGCACAGGCTCGTGAAGAGCGTACGGCAATGTTGAAGGAAGCTAAAGAAACACGTGACCGTCTCGTAAACGAAGCAAAAGAAGTTGCCAAAGAAGAAGCCAATAAGATCATCGCCGATGCACAACAGCAGATCCAGCAACAAAAAATGGCTGCCCTTACTGATGTGAAGAATGAAATCGGTAAACTGGCTATCGAAGTTTCCGAAAAAGTACTTCGTAAACAACTGGCTACTGCTGAAGCTCAGAATGATTATGCGCAGCTACTTGCCGAAGAAGTAAAATTGAACTAGTTAAACCCGGATCAAGAATCATGCAAAATCCACGTCTCGCCTCCCGTTACGCATAATCCCTGCTCGATCTGACCGTTGAACAGAACCTGCTGGATACAACGCTGACGGATGTGCAACTGCTGAATGCAGTGATTAGCCAAAGTCGTGAGTTCGCAAATATGCTGCGCAGCCCGATCATCAAAGCTGATAAAAAGCAGGGGGTGATCGATGCCGTTCTCGGAAATCGTCTGTCTCCGCTCACAAGGAGCTTCGTGGCACTTCTGGTTCGAAAAGGCCGTGAAGCCAGTCTGCCGGAAATTCTGAACTCCTTTCTGAAACAGTATAAGGAGATGAAGAATATCAAGACCATCAGGCTGACCACCGCGGCACCAGCTAACGAAAAGCTGCGTAAAACAATCCTAGACAGAGCTACTGCTACGCTTCAGGGAAGCCAGGTGGAGCTGATCGAAGCTGTAAACCCAGATCTGATTGGTGGCTTCGTTCTGGAAGTTGATGATAAACTTTTCGATGCCAGCATCCTTCACGATCTGAAAGAAGTTCGCAAACAATTCCTGCAGAACATCTACGTGAGGAATATCAGATAAATTTGACAATAACAATTAACGATCTAAATATCTCATAAAATGGTTGATATTAAACCGGATGAAATATCGGCGATACTCCGCCAGCAGCTTACAAACTTCGACGCAGGTGCTAACCTGGAGGAAGTAGGTACCGTGCTCCAGATTGGTGACGGTATCGCCCGCGTGTACGGTCTCAGTGGCGTCCGTCAGGGTGAGCTAGTGGTTTTCGAGAATGGCGTAAAAGCAATCGCCATGAACCTCGAAGAAGATAATGTGGGTGTAGTATTGATGGGTGACTATTCTGATATCAAAGAAGGTGCACGCGTGCGTCGTACAGGTCAGATCGCATCTATCAAAGTAGGCGAGGGTATGTCTGGCCGTGTGGTTAACACGCTCGGTGAGCCTATCGACGGTAAAGGACCACTGGTAGGTGAACTTTATGATATGCCGCTGGAGCGTAAAGCACCCGGTGTTATCTTCAGAGAGCCCGTAAAAGAACCACTTCAAACAGGTATCAAAGCGATCGACGCCATGATTCCTATCGGACGTGGTCAGCGTGAGCTGGTGATCGGCGATCGCCAGACAGGTAAGTCCGCCATCTGTATCGATACGATCATCAATCAGAAAGAATTTTATGAAGCCGGCAAACCGGTTTATTGTATCTACGTAGCTATCGGTCAGAAGGCATCTACCATCGCTCAGGTGATGAAGACGCTGGAAGAGAACGGTGCTATGCCTTACACAACGATCGTTGCAGCCTCTGCCGCTGATCCTGCACCACTGCAGTTCTTCGCTCCATTCGCAGGTGCCGCCATTGGTGAGTTCTTCCGCGATACTGGTCGTCCTGCGTTGGTGGTTTTCGATGACCTTTCCAAGCAGGCCGTTGCCTACCGCGAGGTGTCTCTGCTGCTTCGTCGTCCTCCAGGACGTGAAG
This sequence comes from Bacteroidota bacterium, assembly GCA_023409975.1. Classification (GTDB taxonomy): domain Bacteria; phylum Bacteroidota; class Bacteroidia; order Chitinophagales; family Chitinophagaceae; genus JAFIGV01. The sequence goes on from JAEYQO010000073.1 coordinate 4,602, forward strand.
CCTATCCTGGTGACGTATTCTACCTGCACAGCCGTCTCCTGGAACGTGCCGCTAAAGTCATCGCTAACGATGATATCGCGAAGCAAATGAACGATCTTCCCGAAAGTATCCGCCACATGGTGAAAGGTGGTGGTTCTCTGACTGCCCTTCCAATCATCGAAACCCAGGCTGGTGACGTATCTGCATACATCCCCACCAACGTTATCTCGATCACGGATGGTCAGATCTTCCTGGAAAGTAACCTGTTCAACGCCGGTATCCGTCCCGCGATCAACGTAGGTATCTCGGTTTCTCGTGTGGGTGGTAACGCTCAGATAAAATCCATGAAGAAAGTTGCAGGTACACTGAAACTCGATCAGGCGCTTTACCGCGAGCTGGAAGCTTTTGCCAAGTTCGGGGGTGATCTTGATGCTGCTACCAAGAACGTAATTGACAAGGGTAGCCGTAACGTTGAGATCCTGAAGCAACCTCAGTTCTCTCCATACACGGTAGAAAAACAGATCGCGATCATCTACCTCGGTACGCAAAACCTGATCCGCGAAGTGCCTGTCAAGAATGTTCGTGCATTTGAAGAGGCTTTCCTCCGTGAAATGGATTTGAAGCACGCCGATGTACTCGCCGAATTCAAAAAAGGTAATCTACCTGAAGAAGGTATTAATAAAATGGTGAAACTGGCCCAGGACCTGATCCCGCAGTTCAAAGCCTGATCTTATATCCAATAGAAACGCCCCCTCAACGCAGGGGGCGTTTTCATTCATACCTGCGGTTTAAGTAACTGCTGTTTTAGCTTATCTTCACCTTGTATGGCACAGCTTTATATCATCGCAGGCTGTAACGGTGCGGGCAAGACCACAGCATCGTTCAGTATTTTGCCGGAAATGCTGGCGTGTAGAGAATTCGTGAACGCAGACCTGATTGCATATGGTCTTTCTCCATTGAACCCGGAAGCTATCGCGGTAGCAGCCGGAAGAATTATGCTACAGCGCATCAGGGAGCTAGTTCAGGAATAGGTAGACTTTGCGTTTGAAACAACACTGAGTACCCGAAGCTATATGACATTAATTAAGTCGGCTCAGGGATTAGGTTATAAAACCAACCTTTTCTTTTTCTGGCTTAAGAGTCCCGAAGAAGCAATTTTAAGAATAGCTGACCGGGTCCGGAATGGTGGTCACAACATTCCGGACGATGTTGTGAGACGACGTTATCACCGGGGTATTGTTAATTTTTTCAGTCTGTATCGACACGTTGTTGATTCATGGTATATCTTTGATAGCTCAAATACCGTCCCGGAGCTTATAGCAAGGGGTGATAAAGGGTTTGGGGACATCATAAACAACGTTGAACTCTGGAAACAATTCAAAGGTTATGCAAACTAACACGCGCCCTTCAGATCTACTGGTAGATAAGTTGATAGAAGGTCTCCGAAGAGCAGCCCGAAAGCTCGTTGAGCAACGTGCTGCCGAAAACAAGACACTTGTTGTGTTAGTCAATGATAAACCCACTCACGTACCTGCCCGCGAATTACTCCGTCAGTTTAAGGAAGAATAGCCTCTTTGGGCTATCTGGTGTTATTTAAGCCATCTTTCGGATGGTCCCCCCGTACACCTTTTGATGTCTTTCCTTCTTCTGCGCTACTGATTCCTAACTGCTATCTTTGCTGTATGGATCAGCACAATAGTGGATTCGAAACGATTTGCGTCCATGGCGGACATCACCCCGAATCGAATCATGCGCACCTCACCCCCATCTACGCCACCAGTACCTACACATTCGACTCCGCAGCACAGGCAGCTGCAGTTTTCAAAGGTGAAGAACAGGCCTATGTCTACGGTCGCTTCGGCAGTCCCACCATCACCGAAGTGGAAGAAAAGATCGCAATGCTGGAAGCCTATGGACTGAAGAATAACAATGGTGATCCCCTCAGACTGAAAGCCCTGCTGCATGCCTCCTGTATGGGGGCCATCACTACCATGCTGCTTGCCAATCTGAGGGCAGGTGATGCATTGGTTACGCACCAGTCCTTGTACGGGGGAACCCAGGAGTTATTGGACAAGATACTCCCAGGTCTGCAGATGGAGGTCATCAGCACTGATTTCCACGATCTCGATACCCTCGGAAAGTTACTCAGCGAAAACAAAAAGATTCGCCTGATGTACATTGAAACACCTGCAAACCCCACCTTGCAGTGTTTTGATCTCGAGGCGCTGGCTTCCCTTGGTAAAGCTCATGATCTGACCGTTTGCGCAGATAATACTTTTGCCACTCCATTTCTTCAACAGCCGTTTCGCTATCAGGTCGACTATGTGATGCACTCCACAACCAAGTTTCTAAATGGACATGGCTCAGCAGTAGGTGGGGTCCTGATCGGCCGCGACCTGGAGAAAATGAATTCAACTGTCACCAAAACGCACCGGCTGCTGGGTGCCAATAGCAACAGCTTCGATGCATTCCTGCTCTCCAACGGTCTGCGGACATTCTCCCTGAGGATGGAGCGCCACTGTGCAAACGCTCAGCAAGTAGCACAGTACCTGAATGAACATGAAGCAGTTGAAAGGGTGAACTACCTGGGCTTGAAGGACCATCCGGACCATGAGCTTGCAAAAAGACAAATGAAGCATCCGGGAGCCGTGCTCAGTTTCGAACTTAAAGGGGGATATGAATCAGGTGTGCAGTTCATTAACCGCCTGAAGCTTTGTACCCACGCGGTTTCCCTGGGAACCTGCGATACACTGGTATCCCACCCGGCCTCAACCACACATGCAGGCGTTCCCCGCGAACACCGGCTTCGTTCAGGAATATCAGATGGGCTGATCAGAATAAGTGTGGGTATCGAAACCATTGAAGATATTTTAAAAGATATTGAACAGGCACTTGCCTGAATTAAGCAATTATGAAATCAGTATACATTGTAGACGCCCTTCGTACCCCTATTGGAAAACACGGAGGTAGCCTGGCCACTGTCAGACCCGATGATCTGCTGGCCCTTGTATTAAGGGAACTCGTAGCCAGAAATCCGGCTCTGGACGTCAACGCCATAGAAGATGTCATCGCCGGTGCCGCCAATCAGGCGGGAGAAGACAACAGGAACGTCGCGAGGATGTCTGCGCTTCTGGCCGGCCTTCCTGTTACCGTAGGAGGAAACACAGTGAACAGGCTTTGCGCCTCGGGCCTGCAGGCGATCATGGACGCCAGCCGCGCCATCATGTGCGGCGATGGCGAGGTTTACATCGCTGGTGGTGTCGAAAGCATGACCCGCGCGCCTTTCGTCATGGCGAAAGCTGAGTCGCCTTATCAGCGCAAGGTGGAAATATTCGACACCAGTATTGGCTGGCGTTTTGTCAACAACAACCTCAGCAGCCTGCATTATCCGTATTCCATGGGTGAAACAGCAGAGAATGTTGCGGAACGCTGGGGCATCAGCAGGGAGGAGCAGGACCAGTTTGCTTTTCAGAGTCAGAAAAAGTACTTCGCAGCACGGGCTTCCGGAAAGTTTGATGAAGAAATCCTTCCGGTGAACGTGGACCTCGGAAAAGGAAAGTCCCTGCTTTTCGATACAGATGAACACCCACGTGAATCCACTCTGGAAAAGCTGGCCAGCCTGAAGCCCGCCTTCAAGAAAGATGGAACGGTGACTGCCGGTAACGCCAGTGGAGTGAACGATGGTGCAGCAGCACTACTTCTGGTTTCCGAGGAGGCGCTCACACAATTTGGCCTGAAGCCGATGGCAAAGATTCGCTCCATGGCCATAGCAGGCGTAGATCCTGCTATCATGGGCGTTGGTCCGGTCCCGGCTTCTCAGAAGGCCCTGAAACGGGCAGGTCTCGAAGTGAAGGATCTCGACCTGGTTGAACTGAATGAGGCCTTTGCCTCCCAAAGCATTGCCTGTATGCGTGATCTGGGATTGAATCCTGAGATTGTGAACGTTAATGGCGGCGCTATCGCTCTGGGTCATCCCCTGGGCTGCAGTGGGGCCCGTATCTCGACAACACTTCTCTACGAACTCCGTCGTCGGGGAGGCAGGTACGGTTTAGCCACCATGTGCATAGGTGTAGGACAAGGTGCAGCAATGGTCTATGAAATGGTGTGATCCAATCACCGATTCAATAAATAAAGCCGGCAAAACACCGGCTTTAATTTTGAACTTATATTATTCCAGTACTTAAACACCGATCTTACTATTCAGGAAAGGATACCTTTGCAGGGTAGGGAATATCCTCGACTGCCGCAACTTTTCCATGGCCTCTGCATGACGTAAATGGTGCATATCGGAACCGCAGTAATCGTACAATCCTTCTTTCAATAATCGCTCTGCGATTTCTTTAACCGGACGTCCGTAATATCCTGTCAAAGCAATCATATTCAGTTGCAGCAAACAGCCGCGTTCCTTCAGCATCCTGTACATCTGTGGCTTGCTATGGAAGAAGTTATAACGCTCCGGGTGAGCGATCACAGGTTTGTAACCCTTGGTCTGTATGGTAAAGAGGGTCTCCGGCAGACGCACCGGCTCAAAGACAAAAGAAAATTCAATGAGAAGCTCGTTCTTGTTGAATGTCAGCAGATCACCCATTTCCAGCATCTCCATAAAACGGTCGTCGACATAGTACTCAGCCGCTGCATTTAAAGGCATCTGAATGCCCCTGTTTGACAGCTCTGTCTGTACTTCCTTCAAACCCTTATGAATGGTGACAAAATTGTTGGGATAGATATCAGATTTGATATGCGGTGTCGTAACCAGGGAACGATACCCCATTCGCTGAAATTCCAGGATCAACGTTATGCTATCTTCAACCGTCGGTGCACCGTCGTCCACTCCCGGGATTAGATGGGAATGCATGTCAGTTGCTAAAAAAGAGAAATCCTCTACAAGAGATGGATCATGAGAACGATGGTGCTTATCCTTCTTCTCACGGGAGGATCCGAACAACTTAGAAAACATAGACATCGGTGGGACCTGGCTTTTGATTCAAAATAAACGGGGCGGAATGTGAAAGTAGACAGAAAATCCTAACTATGAAAACATTAAAATTATTCTTAACGAGCCATTAATATATGTTAAATTAGTTAAGTTAGTATACAGCGTCGTCGTTTTCCTGAAGCTGCCACCCCCGGAACATCTTAACTTTGGAGGATGAAAAATGATATGAAGGGAAGGGAGGATATCGAATTGCTGGTCAACAGTTTCTACTTGAAAGTTCGTAATGATGAGGTGATCGGATACCTCTTCAACGAGGTAGCGAGGGTAAACTGGGATCACCACCTTCCGATTATGTATGATTTCTGGCAGAAGATTCTGTTCAATGAGGAGGGCTACAAGGGGAATCCAATGCCGAAGCACCTCGCGTTGCACCAGCAATCACCGCTGAACCCTGCACATTTCGAACGTTGGGTAAACTTATTCGTATCCACAATAGACGAACTTTTCGAAGGGGATTACGCAGAACTTGCAAAACAAAGAGCCAGAAGTATCGCGACAGTGATGCAGATCAGGGTTTTACACCAGGGCATCGGCCTGAATCATTGATCAGTCTTCCATGGAATCGGCATCCCCACCGCTACCAAAGCTGTGACTGCCATCCTCGCCCTCATTGCTGAACCCTTCCTCCATCTCTTCCGCTCCAAGGTCATACTGCTCCTCGATTTCCATCAGACGATCCTGGGCCACTCCCTTAACTCCGTATTGAGCAGGCGCAATACCCTCCTTTCTGAGCACATGCGGATAGGTTCTGCGGGGATCCTCGTCACCGGAAACACCGATAAGTTCCACCAGGAAGCTCCATTGCTTGAGCGGATCATAGATATAGACAAATTTTTGGTCAGGTTTTGCAACAAGCGCTGAAACCGGAGTTTTGGTCATTGAAAGCGCAGGAGCATCTTTCTTGTTCACCATCACCTCTGAGTTGATTTCCCGGCCCTTTTGCCAGCGGTCATTACTTTCGTAAAACGACGCCGGATGCTTAGAGTCGAATTCGTAAGCTTTAAGAATACCATGGTGGAAGTCCAGAAAACTCTGGCCCGATTTTATCTCGATATCTCTATAGATCTGATCGTCGTCTTCCCAATAAACGCGAAACCTGAGTAAAGCCATAATTGAGGGTTGCAGGGGTAAAAATAGAAATAAAATCCGTGTTCCCTGACGAATCCGTGTCTCCGCATAGACCTGCTGACTGCTGCTGACAACCGGAATCCCGTAATTTTAAACAAGTTATTTTTATTTTTCAATAAGATTCAGTTACCTTTGCCATCCCAAAATTGAGACCATGCCAAAGGTGAAGACGCACTCCCGTGCAAAAAAGACTTTCAAGATCACAGGTACGGGTAAGATCCGCAGGTATAAAGCTTTTAAGAGCCACCTGTTGACTAAGAAATCTACCAAACGCAAACGCCATCTGCGCCAGGCGGCTTTCGTTCATCCTTCGAACGAAAACCTCGTTAAGCGCATGCTTTGCATGAGATAGTATCAAGTTCCCTGGCCCGGATAGGAACCAGGTCCCGAAGAAATTTGAAACAATAATCTAAAAAATGCAGGTCTGACCTGCGACTAAAGTATCAAGTATGCCACGTTCCGTTAATGCGGTTGCATCTCGCGCGAGAAGAAAGAAAATCCTGAAGCAAGCTAAAGGCTTCTATGGCAAACGTAAAAATGTTTACACAGTTGCCAAAAACGTGTTGGAAAAAGGTCTCGGCTACAAATATGTAGGCCGTAAGATCAAGAAGCGTGATTACCGCGCTCTGTGGATTGTTCGTATCAATGCTGCCTGCCGCGAAGAAGGCATCAGCTATTCGAAATTCATGGGCCAGCTTTCCGCTAAAGGAATCGACCTTAACCGTAAGGTTCTTGCTGACCTCGCGATGAACGAGCCTGCCTCATTCAAAGCCCTCGTTGCTCAGGTAAAGTAATTTCCCCCAACAATATCAAAAGAGCTGTCCTTAACCGGACGGCTTTTTTTGTGCCCTCAGACTACCGGGACAAAAAAAGAGGAGCCCGCACGACTCCTCTTCAAATTAATTACAATCTTGTATTTCTAACGGCCTCTTGAAGCGCCGTCATAGGCCCACTTCAGATAGGTTGCGCCCCAGGTAAAGCCTCCACCAAAGGCAGCAAGAACAATATTGTCTCCCTTTTTCAGTCGGCTCTCCCACTCCCACAGACAAAGCGGCAGCGTACCATTAGTGGTATTCCCATAGCGTTCTATATTGATCATCACTTTATCCTCAGACAAGCCCATCCGCTCAGCAGTGGCCGAAATAATCCTTTTGTTCGCCTGATGTGGAACCAGCCAGGCAACGTCATCGCCCGTGAGCTGATTGCGCTCCAGGATCTCTGCAGCTACATCGGCCATATTCTTAACCGCAAACTTGAATACGGTCTGCCCTTCCTGATAAACGTAGTGCTCTTTATTCATCACGGTTTCTACAGATGCCGGTTTCACAGACCCGCCGGCTTTCTGGTGCAAATGCACTCTGCCGCTACCATCTGTTCTGAGGATCGAGTCAATAATTCCATTTCCTTCATCATTAGGCTCCAGCAACACGCAGCCTCCACCATCTCCAAAGATGATACAGGTTGCACGGTCTTCATAATCCATGATGGAACTCATCTTATCAACCCCGACGACGATGACTTTCCTGTATTTCCCGGTCTCAATGAATTGTGCCCCGGTAGTCAATGCAAATAAGAATCCGCTACAGGCAGCGTTCACATCATAACCAAACGCGTTCTTAAGACCGGCTTTGTCACAAATGATATTGGAAGTTGCAGGAAAGGCAAAATCAGGTGTGGTTGTGGCGCAGATCAACAGATCAATTTCCTCCGGACCTATACCACGATTGGCCAGAAGTACTTTTACTGCCTCTACAGCTATGTCGGACGAACCCTTGCCTTCTCCCTTCAGAATACGCCGTTCCTTGATGCCGGTCCTGGTTGTGATCCATTCGTCTGTAGTATCTACCATCGTCTCAAGCTCCGCATTCGTCAGGATATAATCAGGGACATATCCTCCTACTGCTGTAATAGCAGCATGTATTTTCTGCATTTATTGATTTTTAAACGAGCAAAATTAAAATAATTGCACATTGCCAGCATACCACACCAATCAGAAAGCTTTATTAATATTTTTCCTTTCTAACGTCTGACGTCTAATGTCTAACATCTAATGTCTAACGTCTAACTACTAACGACTATCAAACATTCATCCCCCCGCACACGCTCAAGACCTGCCCACTGATATACGTGCTCATATCCGAGGCCAGGAACAAGGCTGCATCAGCGATCTCTTCCGGTTTACCAAAGCGTTGCAAAGGAATCTTTTCAAACCACTTCTCGGCACCGCCATCTTTCAGGTAATGAGTCATATCGGTCTCTACAAAACCAGGAGCAATCGCATTACAGCGGATATTCCGGCTTCCGAGTTCCAATGCAATAGACTTGGTAAACCCTATAATTCCCGCTTTCGAGGCCGCATAGCTGCTCTGCCCTGCATTACCTCTCATGCCTACAACAGAACTGAGATTGATGATACTACCGGTCCGGGCCTTCATCATCGGCCGGATCACCTGCCGGGTCAGGTTATATACTGATTTTAGGTTTGCCTGCATCACCTCATCCCATTGTTCCTCAGTCAATCTCATCAAAAGGTTGTCCTTGGAAATACCGGCATTGTTTACACAGATATCAATGTTCCCGAATTCCTTCATGACATCAGCCGCCAGTTGCTCAGCCGCCCCATAATCCGCTGCATCACTCTTGTAAGATTTGGCATTGACGCCCAGCCCTTTCAGCTTGTCTTCAAGCACCCTGGCTTTCTCCTCAGAAGAACGGTATGTAAAGGCCACATGTGCCCCCTGTTCTGCAAATTTCAGGGCAATGGCTTCTCCGATGCCGCGACTGGCACCTGTGACAATCGCCACTTTATTTTCTAAAAGTTTCATCAGTATCCGATTTGGCCGCTAAAATAGTGATACTTGACCACTCACTGACTATCGGTGCCCGCCAGGCTCTCCATCCCCAGCCATTCCTGCGCATTCCGGTACAATAGCTTTTCTTTCAGCTCCTGCCCCCAGTCCATACTCTCGATTAGCAGTCCCGGGTGATGCTCACCCAGCGGGAAGGGATAATCACTGCCCATGCATATCCTGTCTTCACCTATCACCTCCTTAATGTACGTAAGCGCAAGCGGATCATGAACCAGCGCATCGATCCAGAATCGTCCCAGATAATCTCTCGGATTAACCGGATTGTCAACAGCACACAGGTCTGGACGGACATTAAATCCGTGTTCTATCCTCCCGATGGTAAAGGGAAAACTACCGCCTCCATGAGCAAAAGCCACTTTCAAACCCGGATGCCGCTCGAAAACACCTGCAAAGATCATCGAGCTGATAGCCCTTGCTGTTTCAGCAGGCATTCCAACCAGCCACGGAAGCCAGTATTTCTGCATGTCTTTCTCGCCCATCATTTCCCAGGGGTGCACAAACAGGCTACAGCCCAGTTCCTCCGCAGCCTGCCAGAAGGGTTCAAAAACCGGGTCGCTCAGGTTCCTGCCATTAATATTAGACCCTATTTCCAGTCCCGGCATGCCCAGTTCTTTAACACATCGCTCCATCTCCCTGACGGCAAGATCAATATCCTGCAAAGGCACGGTCCCAATTCCTATGAAATGTTCCGGATGGTCATGGACACAGGAAGCAATATGATCGTTGAAGAACCGTGATGTCTCCAGACCATGCTCAGGCTTTGCCCAGTAATTAAATAATACGGGTATGGTCGATAGCACCTGGACGCCCACCGCAGTAAGGTCCATTTCTTTCATCCTCACCTGTGGATCCCAGCAGTTTTGTTCAACCTCCCGGAAAACCTTATCGCCCTTGATCATTCTGGCACACCCCGGACAATGGTGTTCTAAATGAATGAATTCTCCATAACCAAACTTTTGAAAATAGTTAGGTATGTGCTCCGGCATGATGTGTGTGTGGATGTCAATCTTCATGGTTTGTAAAGTATTGTCGCTGTTTTTCAATATTTTATTCCTAGCTTAAGGGTCTGTAAAACCCTCATAAGGAGAGCATGTTTGAGTCTAATTCATTGCAAGTTGAGAAAAAAACCATAATCACTACGAAATGATCCGACCACCTTGTCATCAGGGCAAAACGGAAAAGGTAGTATAGAAACGATTAAGCATGAAGCCAAACATCTACTCCGGGATCATCCTGATCCTGTGCTGCATTCTATCCTTTGGAACGGCGCAGGCACAATACTGTACCACTAATCTTCATTCAAATCCCTGTAATACTTCGATCAACGGCGACTACATCACTTCCTTTTCCACGTCAGGTGGTATCACCAATATAAGCAATCCCAACACCGGCTGTGGAGGTGGCCCGGGTAACTATAATTATTATTCAACCAAGACGCACACAGCCTTTCCCGGTGATGTGGTAAATTTTCAGTTCGTTACCACGATGGAGACATGGTCGGATGCGTATAAGATATGGGTAGACTGGAATCAGAATGGCACACTCGATAATCCCGGAGAATTGATGTATGCATCTTCGTCTACTATTCCTGGAAACGGAACAGTTGTCAATGGATCATTTGTAGTTCCAGCGACTGCCCCGGTTGGTGTAACAAGATTGAGAATTCGATGTGTGTTTGCCAGCACATCGTTCACTCCTTGTAGTAATGAAACCTGGGGTGAAGCAGAAGACTACAATTTCGAAGTAGCCTCTCCCGTCCCCTGTTCAGGACTACCCCAACCCATTGCCTCTGCCTCTACAACAGCGCTCTGCGCGCCATCTCCTGTCGTCATCAGCGCCACTAATCTTACCGGTGGCGGCTACATCTATCAGTGGCAGTCCACCCTGGCCTGTTTCAATAACTGGAATAATATCACAGGCGCAACAGGCCCCACCTACAATGTCATGAGTGTCTCGCTGCCCATGGCCTACCGGGTTATCGTTACCTGCGGACACTCAGGTCTCACCGACACCAGCAATGTGGTCTTTATTTATGCTGCCTGCTACTGCGCATCCACCGCAAGTTCCACCAGCGGTGCCGACATCGGACAAGTGGTCGTGGATACATTTGCACACCCACAGACAGCCCCTGCAACGCTGGTTAATAATCCCGCCTCCAATCAGATCTATTCCAATTTCCAGGGAATCCGTCCCATTCACCTGTTACCCGGCTCCTCCTATCCTATTTCACTCACCCAGATCAACAGTGCCGGCTACACACCTTCATACGCCAAGGTTTTTATCGACTTCAACCGTAACGGCAATTTCCTGGATGCAGGAGAACTGGTTCTGACACAGGCAGGACCGGCAGGTGCCATGCTGAATGGTTTCAATGGCAATTTCACCGTGCCTGCAACTGCCACACCCGGCCCTACCAGAATGAGAGTCGTACTGGTGCAGGGCGGCAACTCAGGAACGGTCAACTCCTGCGGTTCCTACAGCGCCGGCGAAACAGAAGATTACAACGTTTTCATTCGACCCAACTGGCCCGCTCCTACAGCCACAGTCACCAATCCTGTCATCTGCGAAGGCCAGAATATCAATCTCTTTGCTTCTTCTTCAGCGCAATGCTTCTCCTATAGCTGGACCGGCCCGAATGGCTTTACCTCCGCTGCCGCCAACCCGGTAATCACAAATACCACTGCCGCTGCATCTGGTACTTATTCTGTAACAGTCAATTCTTATGGCTACAGCTCCGCTCCAGGCACCGTTCAGGTGACGGTGGCTCCCGCAACAGTCGTAAATGATACACTTAGTCTTTGCAGCGGCGATACGATCTTTCTCGGTCCGAATATCATCACCTCAGGAGGCTCGTACACACACACTTTTGTAACGCCTTCCGGTTGCGACTCTACAGTCAATCTTTTTGTAACGGTCTCTCCCATCCCTTCTATTTCATCCACAGGCAGCCTCAATCCGACAACCTGCCAGGGCTCGGACGGATACATCACCCTGCACGGACTGCAGACGAATACCACCTACACGGTCAACTTTGCGCTCAACACGATTTCTCAACCGCCTGTCGTTCTCACCACAAATGCAGGCGGCACTTTAATCATCAACGGCCTCTCTGCCGGAACGTACTCAGATATCACGGTCACCCTCAATGGTTGCACCTCAGATCCTGCAGGTCCCAAAACATTAGCCGATCCTTCTCCTCCGGGGCCGCCGTCAGCAGGCAACAATGGCCCACTCTGCGAAGGGGCGACACTCAACCTCACGACCGCTGCGGTGCCCGGCGCCAGCTACACCTGGACCGGCCCCTCCTTCTTTTCGAATCAGCAACAGCCTTCGATAGCGAATGTGACCACCGCAAATGCAGGGGTCTACTCGTTGACAGTGACGGTAAGCGGTTGTACCTCAGCTCCTGCTACCACAAACGTTACCGTTCATCCCACACCGCCCACACCTGTCGCAGGCAGCAACAGCCCGGTATGTGAAGGAGGAACGATCAATTTCACCTCCGCCAATATTCCTGGTGCATCCTGGCAATGGACCGGACCAGTTTCTTTCAACAGTACTACCCAAAATCCATCAATCACAAATGCACAGGTAAACCAGGCAGGAACCTATTCAGTGGTGGCCACCGTCAATGGCTGTCCTTCCGCTCCGGGCTCGACCACAGTTGCGGTCACCCCGCTCTCTGCACCGCCTGCTGCTTCCAATTCGGGCCCTGTCTGCCCCGGCACTACACTCTCGCTCTTCGCTTCCGCTATTCCCGGTGCCAGCTATACCTGGGTCGGACCGAATAGTTTCTCCGCCACCACTCAAAACCCCTCGATCCCCATGGTGACGGCCGCAGCCAATGGCATATACACGGTGTATGCTACGGTGAATGGCTGTAATACCGCAGTAGATACCACTCACGTTACTATCTATCCCACTCCTGCCGCTCCCATAGTCACCAACATAGATCTTTGCCATAATGGTCCTTCCGCTGCTCTCACTGCCAATGGGCAGAACCTGCTCTGGTACACCACACCTACTGGTGGCGTCGGAAATACCGCAGCACCCATTCCTGCCACAACCACAACAGGTACCACCACCTGGTATGTCAGCCAGACGATCAATGGCTGTGAGAGTCCGCGGGCTCCTTTAACCGTTAATGTTCTTGCTCGTCCTGCAGCCCCTGCAACAACGAATCTTCTGTATTGCCAGGGAACCACGGCAGCGCCACTCACTGCCGTCGGACAAAACCTGCTCTGGTACACAACACCCACTGGCGGCACAGGTACGGCAACGGCTCCCGTTCCTTCTACAGCCACGGTAGGCACCACCACCTGGTATGTCAGCCAGACGCCAGGTCTCTGCGAGAGCGATCGTGCTCCTGTAACGGTCACCATCCTGACCACACCGCCATCACCCGTGGTCACAACACCGGTTAATTATTGTCAGTACGGTTCCTACACCCCCCTGCTCGACTCGACCGTCTCCGGAGTTAATATTCTCTGGTACACACAATCCGCTGGTGGCACCGGCAGCAGTACGGCTCCCCTCATCGACCTGAACACGCCTTCCTTCGATACTTTTTACGTAGCCGCCACTTTAGGTTCCTGCGAAAGCGCACGTTTGCCCGTCGCGGTGAATATTTATCCTAAACCATCTGCACCGCTCGTTTACGACACGATCTACTGCCAGAACAGTAGCGTCCCGCCGCTTGCAGCTGCAGGACAAAACCTCCTTTGGTACACCACCCCCTCCGGCGGGACAGGTTCCGCTGTCGCCCCGACTCCCTCAACAACAAATGCGGGTGTAAATACCTGGTATGTCAGTCAGTCGGTAAATGGTTGTGAAAGTGATCGCGCATCGATTACGGTAACCGTAGTTGCACAACCGGCGCTCCCTGTCGTCAGCAATCCGGAATACTGCCAGTTCGACTCAGCCGCACCGCTTACCGCTATCGGCCAGAATCTTCATTGGTATGAACAGGCTTCGGGTGGAACACCGGACCTGACTCCCCCGACGCCTTCAACATCTACCCCCGGTATATACACCTGGTATGTCACGCAGATGATCGGTAATTGCGAAAGCTATCGTGCTCCCGTAACGGTCACTGTCTACGAAAAACCCGCCCCTCCAATGGTTTCTAATCCTGTGCTGTTCTGCGAAGGAGATAGTTTGGCCTCACTCCAGGTTCATGGTTCCAACCTGACCTGGTACGCCGCAGCAACGGGTGGGGGAGGCTCACCGTTTACACCTACTGTCGCATATGATACCGTTGGCACCACCTACCATTGGGTTACTCAATCCATCAACGGCTGCGAAAGCGACCGCGCCCTGGTCGAGGTAACGGTCAATCCCGGAGTGACAGCAGAAATAGGGATCAGCGCACAGGTTTTTTGCCAATTCGATACCATCCAACTGCAAAGCCTTACCTCAAATCCACCAGCGAGTCATTACAACTGGAATCTGGGTGCTGGTGGACAATTCCTCTCAGGCTCAGGTGCCGGTCCATATGATGCACGCTGGGATTCCGCCGGCAGCTATACGGTAACTCTGACGGTCTCGCATTTGAATTGTTCCGCCACCGATCAGTTGGAGGTAATTGTCAAACCCTCTCCGGAAGCTGGTTTCGCAGTTAAAGAACATGCTTGCATAGGAGAAGAACTGATGGTGCAGGCAGGCTGGAACAGTCTGAATGCCAGTAGTTACAACTGGCAGTTTGCAGATGCAACGGTCCTCAGCGGTTCCGGCCCCGGGTTTTATAAATTACGTTTCGATCAACCGGGCGTGAAACTGATCAGCCTCCAGACGGTATTGAATGGTTGCAGATCATTCCCTGCATTCGACACACTCATAGTCAATGAAACGCCTTTGGCCCAGATCATCACAGAAGTACAGGACAAAACATGTATCGGCGATACACTGCTGTTCCAGGCTGCCACAACACTTGGGTCAGAGAAGTACAATTATGTATGGTCGCCGGAGCAATACTTTAATAGTAACGGTCTCTATCAGACGGAAGGAAGGTTACTCAAGCCGGACTGGATACAACTAAAGGTGCTGGATCCCTGGGGCTGCGAAGGCTCGGATAGTATCTTTGTGAGCGCAGAACCCTGCTGTAACGTATTGCTACCTGGTGCATTCACACCAAATGGTGATGGTCGCAACGACTTGTTCAGGATCATCGGCGATGGTGGTCAGGGCCAGGTGACTTTCAGGATCGTCAACAGGTATGGCCAGGTCATCTTTGAAACAACAGATCCACAAAGAAGCTGGGACGGAACTTTTAATGGCAAGCCTCAGCCAATGGGTACCTATTTCTATTACCTGCGCTACAAATGCAATGGCCTCGGCGATCTGGAGCAAAAGGGTGAAGTAACCCTGATCAGGTAAAATAGATTTTTCTCAGACGGGCGATGGGCGGTTTCATCTTGACTGCTGCGCATCGCTTCGTCGTGTTTTGAAAGCATGGAATAGCCCACTCGCCACAACAACCCCCACCAGCATTCCCGCTATCAATGCATGAAAGAACACGCCTTCGTTGTACCCCGCAAACTGGTACCGGAGGAACACGGTAAGGATCATACAGAAAACGACGATAAACCAGAAGGGCTTCCAGAATCTCCGGTTGAAATATACAGGACGGGCGGGCAGTGATGCTATCTGCCAACCAAGAAGCGCCATACCCAGGAAACTACAGCCAAACTGTAGCCATTGCCGGACCACAATGCTTTCCTCCCAGCCTAGTTCCAGTCCCAGTCTTTCATCATACCGGTAGGTATCCGTATGTGTCAGCCGGTCCAGCAACAGATGACTGGCTATTCCCAGTAGCAATGAAATCAGAAACACGGGCGCATTTTTCCTGACATACCCCAGCCAGTCAAACCGCCGGTACTGCACCACTCTTCTCCGCAGAAATCCTGGTAGCTGGTCTATCAAAAGGTCACGAAACAATAAATGAAAAATGAAACATAAGGCCAGTCCCACAGGCAGGTCCCACCAAAACATACCCGCCCAGCTATGGCTGACGACCTTTGGTCCCCCAAGATGAATGAACCCCTCAAAATCCGGTGTCAGACTGCCTATGATCAATCCCGTCCAGGATACCCAACGCCTGGGAAACAGCCTGAAAGGAAGTACAACCGCAGGATGTGCGAAGGTGAATGGCATATGTAGAAAGGGGATCCCTACAAAGAACGTAAAAATCGTGCGGGGTTGCCAGCGTACACGCCAGACTTAACAATATCTTTTGTCACTACAGCACCAGCACCAATCACCACATCATCACAGATCTTCACAGGAAGTATGGTGGCATTGGATCCTATGGAAACCCGATTTCCCACCCGGGTAGGTTTCCATTTGCTGCGATCACCCCCTGCAGGTCCACCATCCTCAAACAAATCGTTAATGAACATCACTCCATGGCCGATGAAACAATCATCACCGATAGTCGCCAGTTCACAGATGAAGCTGTGGGATTGCACTTTCACTCTCGCACCCAGCTTCACATCGCGCTGTATCTCCGTAAAAGGTCCGATGAAACAGCCATCTCCGATATGACATCCATAAAGATTGACAGGTGTTACGATCTTCACTCCAACACCAAACATTACATCAACAATTCCAGCGGTATGTATGGTTGGTTGGTTCATGTCAGATGTGTTTCGCAGCCCGGTAGATCTTATCAATGATCTCCACAGTTTTAAGTCCCTCGAAGAAGTTGGTAGATATCGCTGCATTGTTCGTCAGCACCGCCACAAGGTTTTCATACACCTTATCATGATTGCTCATCGATCCCTCGTAAGTACCATAGCTGTTCGCCTTGTTCCCCTGTGGCAGGTTGTCAATGCGGTAGTCACGGATGTTCTGGTACTCGAGCTCATTCAGGTACTGACCACCTATCTTCACCGTGCCATGCTCCGCAAACAGCGTCAGTGAACCCTCCATGTTTTTTTCATGACTATTCACCGTATAGTTGATGGTCCCTATGGCGCCACTATAAAATTCCAGTATCACAACGCCGGTATCTTCAAAATCGATGATCCCCTGATGTGCATAGTTAGCGAGATAGGCCTGCACCTGTTTTACATCGCCCACCAGCCAGTACAGCAGATCGATGAAATGAGAGAACTGCGTGAACAGGGTGCCGCCATCCAGCTCCCTTGTGCCTTTCCAGCTATTCCGGTAATAATCCGCTCCCCTGTTCCAGAAACAGCTAAGCTGAATCGAATAGATCTTTCCCAGCCGGCCCTCATCCATCGCCTGCTTCACAGCCGCCACCGGCGGATTGAAGCGGTTTTGTTTAATGGCAAATAGTCTGCGGTTAGCCTGCTCCGCCGCTTTGATCATCTCTCCGCAGTCATGTACGGTAATGGCCATGGGCTTTTCGCAAAGCACATGGTAGCCGGCTTTGAGGGCTTTGATCGAATGTTCAGCATGTAAGCCGTTTGGCGTACAGATGGAATAGACATCTGCCTCGGGCCGGTCCTTCAGAATCTCATCAAGTCCGTAGTATGCCGGCACGCCATATTCCCCTGCAAGCTGATCTGCTCTTTCACGATCCGTATCACACACCGCCACCAGTTCGCCAATGTGCGCGATGTGCTGAGCATGCCGCTGGGCAATTCGTCCACAACCAACTATCACAAATTTGATGCGCTTCATCCAGTCTGTTCTTCAGTTAGTAAAAATTGTAGTCTCTCCTTGCAATATTCAGTCTGAGGCCTCCGTAAACATAATTCGTGACATGTCTCGGGAACAGGTCATCCTCATAAGAATATACCCTTCGTCCGGCACCCAGATCAATAAACAGGTTCTCACGGAGCTCGTATGATGCATTCAGCTCTCCTGACAGACAGGTAGCCCTTACACCGTGAATCAGCGAAATATCATAGTTGCTCGAACGGGTCCTGTAATCCATGAAGATATTCGCCCCGTTGTTAGATCCCGCTGTATCAGTTCCCTGCTGATAATACATCCCCCTGAAACTCAGAAAGAGATCCTTCAAAGGCTGGTATCTTATGATACCGAGAAACTCCAAGAAATTGGCCTCCAGCGGATGCGCGAGAGGCTGATTATAGTGGGTGTAGTTCGCGACGCTGTCAAAATGGGAATAGGTATACGGTCTCACAAGGTTCATTTCTCCCTGAATATCCAGGTTCTTGATTCCGGCTACGTCAAAGTATTTTCCGCCAAGCTGCAGCCCAAATTTATTGGCCCAGTAACCGCGGCCACCAAAAAGCTCCTTAGCTGTAAATTCATCTAGCATGAACTGACCGTAAAACTGGAGTTTCCTGGCGGCAATGGCTTTGAAGGTGAAACCAATATTCACATTGTCCGGACTGCCCAGACCTCTTTCCATGCTACGGTAAAAGATCACCGGGATCAGATAGCGGAATTCATATCGGTCCGGTCTGCCAAATATTACACTCTCATAAAAACCCAGGTTCAGCCACCGCGTCACATTCACATTCAGCATGTGTATGGCCGCATATTTTTGTTTCAGTCTCGAGTCGCCTCCCTTACCCCTGTAAAACTGTGGTGTCAGTTCCAGGAACAGGTTCTGGTAATTCAGCTTCCAGATCTTTGTGTTCAGACGTAAAAAGGTAGCCCCTGCGGAAAAATCACTCAGCAGCAGACTGCGCATTCCGTCTCCGATGAAGTGACGGTCATACCCGAAGGTGACATTGATATGATCCTTAACGGCAGCAAAGTCGATATATCCTCTCGCCTGCATGTAATCATAGTCCTTCCCCTTCACGGTAAAGAAATCCACACCAGGCACCGCCCGGTGACTGCTGATCCAGTCGCTCACAAACCGTGGTGTCTGCTCCTGGTTCTCCGTTACCATCGTGTAGAAACCTACTTTGTTCAGTATCCTTCCCCGCACTTCAACGCCCCGGGTGTTCAACACCCTGTTGCCACTATTATCCGTATTCCTGTCGTGCAGCACCTGGAAGTTCAACACAGGGTTCACCACCAGAAAGAAGTTTTCCTTATTGAGGTGAAAAAAATCAGGCTGCTTTTTATAGAACCGTTTGAACCAGGGACGCCTTGAATCAATCGCACCATCTCCGTCCGGCGTCCATTCTCCATTCACGGAGATCATCCTTTCTATATTATACCGGTCCAGAAGACTGAGCCCCGAACCCGTATCAGCCTGTTGCTCCAGTAAAAAGGAAACAGCCCCCTTGCGCGAGATCGGCTTCACAGTCGTAAAGAATTCATTGGTCAGGCTGCCCGACTTCGTTTCCAGTCGATCCAGTAGCTGGTATTCTTCTATGCCCTGCTGGAGATAGGTGGTCTGAGCCTGCACTGCGGGGGCAAGACCGGCCAAAGCCAGCATCAGCCCCAGCCGGAGGAAAATGTATGGCCTGGGAAACATGTTATGCAAAGATTGTGAGTTTGACTTGATTTCCAAACATCAGGATTCAACATATCTGTTCGGACGGGTAGGGGAAAAGGGTTTAGGAAATCACAAAAATGACCCTGTCGCTCCGGCAAACTATAGTAAAAGAGATACCTTTGAAGCCTTACAAAATCAATGCATCCATGAAGCGGTTAGCCATACTTGGCTCAACAGGATCTATAGGCACACAGGCGTTGGAAGTGATGGAAGCACATCCTGATCTGTTTCAGGCTGAGATCCTAAGTGCCCACAGCAATGACTCTCTCCTGATCGAGCAGGCCAGGAAGTTCAGGCCCAACGCAGTGGTAATCACGGACACCACAAAGTATGAAACGGTGAAGGAAGCACTCTCCGGTCTCCCTGTCAAAGTCTTTGCCGGCGCGGAGTCTTTAAATGATGTCGTTCAGTGGGATTCAGTTGATCTGGTAATAGGTGCTATCGTCGGTTTTGCAGGTTTACACTCTGTCATCGCAGCCATCGAGGCTGGAAAACCAGTTGCACTGGCCAATAAGGAAACGCTGGTTGTGGCAGGTGATATTGTTATGGAACTGGCCCGCAGAAAAGGTGTTCCCGTAATTCCAGTGGATAGTGAGCACTCCGCCATCTTCCAGTGTCTGGTAGGGGAAGACTGGTCTTCCATAGAAAAGATCATCCTTACCGCAAGCGGCGGTCCCTTCCTTGGTAGAAAGACCAACTACCTCGTAAACGTCAAGGCCTCCCACGCACTACAACACCCAAACTGGACCATGGGTGCCAAAATAACGATAGATTCCGCCACGCTGATGAATAAAGGGCTGGAGATGATTGAGGCCAAATGGCTGTTCGGTCTGCAAAATGAACAGATTGAAGTCGTCATCCATCCGCAGTCTATCCTGCATTCCTTCGTTCAGTTCCGCGATGGGTCTATCAAGGCGCAAATGGGGCTCCCCGATATGAAGCTGCCCATCCAGTATGCCATGGGCTGGCCAAAACGCCTGGAGAATGATTTCAAAAGGTTTAGCTTCCGCGACTTCCCCAAACTCACCTTCGATCAGCCTGATTACAAAACCTTCCGGAACCTGGCGCTTGCCAAAGAGGCTCTGGAGAAAGGCGGAAACCTCGCCTGTATCATGAATGCTGCCAACGAAGTGGTTGTACATGCCTTCCTGCAGAATAAAGTAGGCTTCCTGGAGATGAGCGAAATGATCGAGAAAACCATGGAGCGGATCCCTTTCATCGAAAGCCCTTCACTGGCCGACTATGAGCAATCTGATAAGGAAGCACGTATCTTAGCCACCGAATTGGTAAAAAAAGGACTGCTTTCGGTCTATTAAAGTATTTTTAACTCCAAGATGCAATTAAATTCAGTTCTTCTACTTTCCGGTGGCTGGGTACAGGCATTACAGCTACTGGCCGCCCTGTCACTACTCATACTCCTCCACGAATTCGGTCATTTCTTCTTCGCCCGTCTGTTCAAGACCCGCGTTGAGAAGTTCTACCTCTTTTTCGATTTCCTGTTCCCCTTCCCGGGGATCCTGAACTTCTCGCTGTTCAAGAAAAAGAAGGGCGATACGGAATACGGTCTGGGTTGGTTTCCGCTGGGAGGCTACGTAAAGATCTCCGGTATGGTCGATGAGAGCATGGACAAAGACCAGATGAACCAGCCGCCACAACCCTGGGAATACCGGTCAAAGCCAGCCTGGCAGCGACTTTTCATCATGCTGGGCGGTATCCTGATGAATGTGATCGTGGCTATTCTGATCTACATTGCCATCTTTGGCATATGGGGTGAGAACTACCTTCCGGCTCAGAACGTGAAATATGGGATTGCTGCAGACTCGCTGGCGGAAAGTGTAGGTTTTAAGGACGGTGACAAAATCGTGAGTGTGGGCGGGCAGCCAGTAGATCGTTTTCAGGATGTGATGAAGACATTCATCCTGGAGGAAGCCAGTACTTTTGAAGTGATTCGCGATGGACAGCCGGTAACGATCACCATCCCTGAAGGTACGATCCGCCAGATTGTTCAACACCGCAAAAAAAGAAGCCCCTTCATTGATATTCGCACGCCTTTCCTCGTGGGGAAGGTAGAGAATGGATCCGCTGCTGATAAGATCGGACTGAAAGAGGGGGATTCCATCCTGAGCCTGAACGGTCAGGAAGCTATCTATTTTGATCAGTTTGAAACGATAAAAAAAGGTTTCAAAGGAAAAGAAATTACCCTGTTGGTGCATCGCGACCAGCAGCCGGTGGAGCTGAAAGGTCAGCTTCCCGAAACCGGAATCCTGGGTTTCCGTCCAAACGTTGAAGCAGAACGGTATTTCCAGCTTGAGACTGTAAAGTATGGACTGGGTGGTGCCATAGCCAAAGGGTTTACTCATACCTGGGAAACCTTTGTCTTCTATTGGGATCAATTCCGGTTCCTGTTTACTTCAAAAGAGGTGAAGGCCTCTGAAAGCCTTGGTGGCATCGTGTCCTTCGGTCAGATGTTCCCGGAAGTCTTTAGCTGGGAAACCTTCCTCGCACTCACAGCCTTCGTTTCTATCATCCTTGCTTTCATGAACCTCCTGCCCATCCCCGGCCTCGATGGGGGCTATGTGATCTTCCTGCTCTATGAGCTCGTCTCGGGCAGAAAGGTAAGTGACAAGGTCATGGAAAAGGCCACCACTGTCGGACTGGTCCTGCTCCTGGCGCTGATGCTCTACGCCAATGGCCTCGACATCTTCCGCCTCTTCAGAAACTAACTAATCAGAAACTCCTTTAAACAGCAAAGCACCCGTGATTGGGTGCTTTACTGTTTGTGGGTAGTGAGGGGAGGCTGTTAGCCGTTGGCTGGTGTAGCTGAGGCGAAGGCCCAAGCCAAAGCCCAGGCCAAAGCCAAAGCGAAGGCCCAGGCCAAAGCTTCCCACAACTCACAACTCACAACCCCCAACCCCCTACAGGGCCGTTGGCCATTAGCCGTTGGCCGTTGGCTGGTATAGCCA
>JAEYQO010000028.1 GCA_023409975.1 Bacteroidota bacterium
CTACTGTTCCACCGTTAGAGAACTGGAAGTTACCAGCGCTGGTTTTTACTGTCACATTGAATTTCTTGTTGGAACGAACCTTCAGTTCCTGTTCTGTGCTTTCAACACCGTTTGCGTAGTGTGCTACAGTTGTGAAAGGAAGCGTTACGGTTGATCCGTTACCGTTGGTAGCTACGAAAGAGATTTCGAGGGCATTGCTCAGGTTGAGCTGAACGGTTTGCTGGGCAGAACCGGTAGCGTTCTGAGTATTCTGAGCCTGAGCTGCTGTTGTGAACCCGATGAAAGCTGCTGCGATGATGATGATCTTTTTCATGACTTTGTTTTTGTGTTTTTGTGTTTTTGTTTTTGTTTCGTTTGATGATGCAAAGATTCACCCGGTTTTGAGACCTGTCAAGGAAAACGCAGGGGTTAACGCTGGCTTTGCAAGCGGTTAACGGGTCGTTTGCAAATCAGTAGTCAGTGTATTAACCGATAGTTTGGTTGAGGGTTGTTGGAAGCCTAACCCGGCCTTATTCATTAGCTGAAGATTGGTGCTGGTCTTTGGGGCCAATGTTGCCGTTCCATGGTTTAGGGTCCCGCACCTTTCATGTTTCGCAACACCGGTCGGCCCCAGAAAGGGGTCGTATGTTTGGTGGGGTAAAAAAAAGAAAATCGAAAGAATTGACTGTAATCCGCTTGATGGACCATCCTCAAAAAATTATTACCCGTAAGTGACCACTACTGAACGATTACTGAATCAGTACTGAGTGTGCCAAGAATGTGTCTGGAACATTTCTAACCGAGGTCTGACTTTACCCTGACTTTACCCTGACTCTAGCCTGACTTTACCATGGCTCTGGGGGGCTTCGCCAGGTAGTGAGTAGTCAGGTCTGCAGCAATTTGAGGTCGGTGAGCAGAGCAACACCCACAATCCGCATCTTGTCACTAACAACTGCTAACTACTTCCCCTATCTTTACCCATGCCCTTTCGTAAGCTTACTCCTGCGGATATAGATTTCTTTCGTACTGTGCTTCCGGCAGACGCTGTCCATCTCGACGATGAACAATTGAATCGTTGTGCCTCTGACCAGACAGAAGACCTCTGTTTTATTCCCGAAGTTGTTTTACAACCTTCCGGGGTAGAGGAGGTCAGTCAGATCCTCAGATACTGTAATGAGCATTTGTTACCGGTTACTCCCCGTGGTGCCGGAACCGGTCTGAGTGGCGGAGCACTTCCCGTGCTGGGAGGGGTGTTACTGGATATGAAACGGTTCAATCGCATTCTCCACCTCGATCAGAAAAACTTCCAGGTTACTACGGAACCTGGCGTCATTACCCAGGAACTGCAGGAGTATTTACTGGAGCATGGCTTATTCTATCCGCCCGATCCGGCAAGTCGTGGCTCCTGTTTTATCGGTGGGAATGTGTCCGAAAACTCAGGCGGACCCCGAGCTGTTAAATACGGTGTGGTGAAAGATTACGTATTGAATCTGGAGCTTGTACTTCCTTCCGGAGCGGTTATCTGGACAGGTGCAAATGTGTTGAAGAATGCTACGGGTTATAATCTCACTCAGCTTTTGGTCGGTAGTGAGGGTACATTGGGTGTGATCACGAAAATTGTTTTGCGGCTGATTCCTTCAGTGAAACACGATCTGCTGCTGCTTGTGCCTTTTCGTTCAGCGGAACAAGCCTGTGAAGCCGTCAATGCAGTCTTCTTAGCAGGATATACCCCTTCAGCACTGGA
The DNA here is from genome assembly GCA_023409975.1 of Bacteroidota bacterium. Taxonomy (GTDB): domain Bacteria; phylum Bacteroidota; class Bacteroidia; order Chitinophagales; family Chitinophagaceae; genus JAFIGV01. Next base: position 1,724 of record JAEYQO010000028.1, read on the forward strand.
GTTTATGGAACGCGACGCTATTGAATGGGCCATGCGCTATGTGCAGCAGGCCGTAGTGCCACTACCAGAGGACATCCAGGCGCACCTGCTGATAGAACTGGATGGTAATCACCTGGATCAGCTATATGCTGAGGCCGAGGCCATCACGGAAATCGTTAGCCGGTTTGACACCGGGGAAGTGCTCTTTGCGGACTCCAGCGAGCAGAAGCAGATGCTTTGGAACCTGCGCCGGAAAGTTGGAGAGGCTGTTAAGAGCAATTCCATCTATAAAGAAGAGGATACAGTAGTGCCGAGAGCGGCGCTGCCCGAGCTGCTCCGAATGATCAAGCAGCTCGGCCGGAAGTATGGTTTCCATTCCGTTTGTTACGGTCACGCCGGTGACGGAAATCTGCACGTCAATATCGTGAAGCAGGATATGTCGGATGACGACTGGAAGTATCGGCTACCCCTCGGCATACGGGAGCTGTTTACAGAGGTGGTTCGACTGGGGGGGACCATATCCGGGGAGCATGGCATAGGGTTGGTGCAGAAGGACTATCTCGATATCGCATTCAACGAGACACAGCTTAACCTGATGAGAGCTATCAAAAAGGTTTTTGATCCGAACGGCATTCTGAATCCCGGAAAGATCTTCAGCGACAAAAGCAATATAGACCTGGCTTAGGACGTTTTATAGTAATTTCGCCGTTAGCATAAACATTATGAAAAGACTTATCATCTTCATATGCCTGCTCACAGGTTTTTCGGCTACTGCACAGGAGGTTTACACCAGTTCCGGAAAGTCTGCCAATGCCCGTCAGCGGGAGCAAAAAGAGAAAGGCTTCGATGCCAGCAAGCTGATCTTTGGCGGGGGCATGGTGCTGGGTTTTGGAACCGTTACAAATATCGGAGTATCGCCTATCCTCGGATACCGCATTACAGATAATTTCGCTGCGGGTATCAGCCTGGGGTATCAGTACAACAGAATCAAAGATTTTTGGGATTTAGGAAATGGTCAGACAATGCACTACAAGGCCAACCTGTTTTCTGGTGGTGTCTGGGCCCGTTATGCCTTTTTGCAGAATTTCTTTGGGCATGTGGAGTATGAGCATAATCTGATGACCTTTTCCCGACCTGGATTTGATCCTGGTGGATCCGGCAGCATAGTTGAAGAGAAGATAAGATTTGATGCCCCGGCCCTTTTGGTAGGCGGTGGTTTCCGGCAGCCGGTCACTGAAAACTCATCCTTTGTAATTTCCCTGCTCTACGATGTTTTGCAGGAAGAATACAGCCCTTACGGCAAAAACGTTTTCTTTCGCATGGGCTTCAACGTAGGTTTCTGATGATGAAATAAATCAGCATTTTTCAGACTTTGCCCTCAAAAGGCAAAGTCTTTCTATTTTTCGATATGAATTCAAGTCTACTGATCCTCATCATCCTGGGCTACTTCGCACTCCTATTGGGAATTGCTTTCTATACCTCGCGCAATTCAAATAACGAATCCTTTTTCATCGGCAACCGGAGCAGTAAATGGTGGCTGGTAGCGTTTGGGATGATTGGTACCTCCCTTTCCGGAATGACCTTCATTTCCGTACCGGGTACGGTGGGGATGGTGGGTTTCGATTATTTCCAGGTGGTCATTGGATATTGGATCGGCTATTTTGTCGTGGCTGCAGTATTGTTGCCTATCTATTATAAGATGCAGCTCACTTCCATCTACACCTATCTGGAAAGAAGGATGGGGATGGCCTCCTATAAAACCGGTGCCCTCTTTTTTATTATTTCGCGGACCCTCGGTGCGACCCTGCGACTCTACCTGGTTATCAAAGTTCTGGAGATGTTCGTTCTGGATGATCTGGGGATACCATTTACCTACACTGCGATCATCATCCTCGCCCTCATACTGTTATATACCTACCGCGGTGGCGTAAAGACAATCGTCTGGACCGATACACTTCAAACCACGTTCATGATCGGTGCACTGATCATTTGTGTAATCTATATCATGAATGCCCTGAATCTGGATTTTGGGAGCACCTGGCAGGCAATGGCAGCGAAGGACTACACCCGGATGCTGCAGACAGAAGATCCGCTGGCAGGAAATTATTTTCTGAAACAGATACTGGGTGGTGCTTTCATTACGATAGCCATGACGGGGCTGGATCAGGAGATGATGCAGAAGAATATCAGTGTAAGTAATCTGAAGGATTCGCAGAAGAACATGATTACGTTCAGTTTTACCCTGCTGGCTGCCAACTTTATCTTTCTCTTGCTGGGAGGCCTGCTGTATCTCTATGCAGATGCTACAGGCATAACGGCTACGGGTGATGATATATTTCCTGCGATCGCAGTAGAGAGCGGACTGCCGTTTTTTATCACGGTTTGTTTCATGATCGGTTTGATCTCTGCGCTGTTCCCAAGTGCGGACGGAGCGCTTACCGCACTTACCTCTTCATTCTGCATCGATATCCTGGGCATGAAGCGTCGCAATGACTGGCCGGAGGCACGTAAGCAACGCTACCGTCTCATTGTTCATAATGCATTTGCCATCATCTTCCTGGGCTGTGTTTTCTTCTTCAGGGAAGTAGATCAGGGCTCGCTGATTCAGACATTGCTCGTTGTTGCAGGCTATACTTATGGACCGTTGCTGGCCCTGTTCAGCTTTGGTATTCTCACTAAACGAAAGGCTTATGAGCCTGCCGTTCCGGTTATCTGCCTGCTCTCTCCTGTGGTATGCTATATACTGAAGCAGAACGATAAAGATTTTCTGGGAGGCTATGTCATTGGCACTGAACTCCTGATTATAAACGCGGCCCTGGCCTTTGTGCTGTTATTATTATTTTCGAAGAAAGCAGATGCCATTGGGCAACAGACATTGAACGATGAAAGAACAACTTACTAAGATTAAGCTCAGGGATTGGACAGAAACACGTGCACATTCAAGCTGGCAGGTGTTCAAGATTATGTCAGAATTTGTACAGGGCTTCGAATCTATGGCCAAGATCGGTCCATGCATTTCCATTTTTGGTTCCGCGCGTACCAAAGCAGGACAGAAGTACTATGAACTTACAGTGGATATTGCCAAGCGACTGGCAGAGGAGGGTTTCGGCATCATCACGGGAGGCGGTCCGGGTATTATGGAGGCAGGAAATAAAGGTGCCAGTCTTGCTGGCGGCCGCTCGGTGGGTTTGAATATTGAGTTACCCTTTGAACAAGGATCTAACCAGTATATAGATAGCGATAAGAACCTCAACTTCGACTACTTCTTTGTACGCAAGGTGATGTTCGCCAAATATTCCCAGGGATTCATCATGATGCCTGGAGGGTGGGGTACTATGGACGAATTCTTTGAGGTGGCCACTTTGATTCAGACCCGTAAGTTCACGCAGACCCCGATGATCTGTATGGGGTCTGATTACTGGGGTGGGCTGTTCGACTGGATGAAGTCGACCATGCAGGAACAGTTTGGCAACATCAGTCCCGGCGATCTCGACCTGATCCGTTTGTTTGATACGCCGGATGAGGTAGTAAATTACCTGCACGAATTCTACTCTCACAATAAATTACAACCGAATTTCTAGCAGATGACGGTACAATTACTTTCCAAAACGCTCAATGACTATGCCGAGCGATACAGTACCCCTGAGCCGGAGTATCTCTACCGTCTCAACAGGGAAACGCACCAGAAAGTAGAACTGCCTGTAATGCTATCCGGCCATCTGCAGGGTAATCTCCTCCGGATGTTCAGCCAGATGATCCGACCTTCACGCATCCTCGAGATCGGAACCTATACCGGATACTCGGCTATCTGTATGGCTGCCGGCCTTCAGGAAGATGGATTGCTGCATACAATTGAGATTAATGAAGAGCTGCAGGACATGGCTTTTCGTTATTTTTGTGAGGCAGGGCTGGAGCAGAAGATAATTCAACACATAGGAAGGGCCGACGAGATTATACCAGGGTTGGAAGACACGTTTGATCTCGTATTCATAGATGCTGATAAACAGAACTATGAACGATATTACGAACAGGTATTTGACAAGGTTAAGGCAGGAGGATTCATACTTGCAGACAATGTCCTGTATAATGGTGAAGTTGTTTTGCCGGTATCGGAGCAGTCAAAGAATGCACAGGCCATTCATGCTTTTAATGAGCGGCTTTTGAACGACAACAGAGTGGAAATAGTGCTGCTTCCGGTGAGAGATGGCATTATGATCGCCAGAAAGAAATAGAATTTTAATTGCCTATTGCTTATGCAAAAGTGGAAGATTGTTAGCATCCTGTTGATGCTTTGTGCCGTTAACAGTGTGAGTGCGCAGAATGAATCCTTTCAGCAGCGTGCGCTGAAGTATATTGAACAGTATAAGCAGCTCGCTATTGCTGAACAGCGCAGATCAGGGGTTCCTGCTGCCATCAAACTTGCACAGGGGATTCACGAGACAAATGCTGGCGCCAGTGAGCTGGCAGTTAACGCAAACAACCATTTTGGTATCAAGTGTAAAAAAGAATGGCAGGGTGATAAGTATGCCTACACTGATGATGCACCCAATGAATGTTTTCGTAAGTATCCTGACCCTGTAAACTCCTGGAAGGACCATTCAGATTACCTTAAGACCAATAAGCGCTATGCCGCTCTTTTCGATCTTGCTGAGATGGATTATAAAGGTTGGGCACATGGTCTGAAGCGTGCCGGCTATGCTACCAATCCAAAGTATGCCAGCCTGCTCATCAAGCTGGTTGAGGAGTATCATCTTCAGGATTATACCATCGCAGCATTAGAGCCGGTTACAGAGGAAGATACCCGTTATGCATCGGCAGTGAACCAGGTTCCTTCTTCTCCCCGGGGTGAAGTAGTGCCCGGGAAGGACGCACCAGTACCCGCCATGGCCGTCGCTTCTCCGCTACCAGTGCCGGCAGCCATAAGTACCCCTGCAAAGACTTCTAACACTGAGAAAAAGCAGGCTGCAGCCACAGACACACGAAAATCAGGAGGAATAGGTGTTTCCTACGGTAGTACTGCTCCTGCCATGGCAGCCAATACAGCCGCTAAGAATATTCCCTCCAGAATGAAGGAAAACCCGGAGACGCCAGTTTATAATGAGATCGTAAGAGTAAACGACCTGAAGGCATTCTATGCGCAAAAAGGAACTATCCTACTCAGCCATGCCATTCAGCACAATATCCGCTATGCAAGATTGCTGGAGCTTAATGATCTTGCGGATGCTCCCCTGGAAGCGGATATGTACATCTACCTCGAGAAAAAGCATACCACAGGTAATTCGGAGACGTATACTGTTGAGGAAGACGAATCCCTGATTCAGATTGCCCAAAAGGAGGGAATACAACTGAAGTATCTTAAAGCATATAACAAGCTGGGGGCGAATGAGGAACCCATGCCAGGTTCCGTGCTCTACCTACTGGATTATGCGCCCTCCAAGCCAGCAACCCGGGCCCGCTCTACAGCGCCAAAACCCGTTACGCCGGTAACAATTGCTGCGGCACCCAGACCTCCGGTTACACCTAAACCAGAAGCGGCCCCTGTTGAGCAGGTAAAGAAGATTGTCAGAGATATTGTCGAGCCTTTAAAATCCCTGGCAACCGGGAGTGGTCTGCCATCAGAAGAAAAGGACGTTCCCGAAACACCGCAACCCGTAGAAGTGCCGGCGCTACAGGCAGAAGCGGAACCGGTTTTAGCTGACGTTAAAAACGACGGTCCCGAAGCCGCTTCAGCACCGGAAACTAATGTGGAGCCGATAAAATTGGCAGCAGAAAGTGAAGGCGCGGGGACCGAGCCTTTAGTGACTGAACAGGCAACTGTAAGTAGGCCTTCTTTACTACCAACCGCGACTCTCGTTGCCGGCACTCCCGCAACCTTACCGGAAGACGTCAGGAAACCAGCACCAGTTCCGGAAGAACTTCCTGCTAGCGATGAAATAGCATACGCGCCACTTGCGCCAGTAGTGGAAGAAGCAACACCAGAACCTGTGTCTAAACCGGTTATTGAAGATCCAATCGCTGCAGATACGACAGCCACCATCGCATCCGAGGCATCCGTTGCTGAGTTTAATATTGCCAATGAGCCCGCTGTAGAGGAAAAGATGGCCGCAGCACCCGTTGATGCTCCTCCTGCGGAGGAGAAAAAGTCTGCAGGTCCTTCTGAAACCGTTTCAGAAGCCCTACCTGCGACACCGGTAGGACCGCAGGATGAGTTCACCCGGCTGAAAGCGAAACTGGATAAAGTAGTGTATGCCAGTCCCGCCGCAGAACCGGCTAAAGAAAAACCGACTGAACCAGAGGCCGCCTCCACACTCGAAAAGGAAATAACCGCGGAAGCCACAGATAACCTCAAGAAACTGTATACAGTTAAAAAGGGAGATACCGCATTCGGCATCGCGAAGAAGCACAAAATCACGATGAAGCAGTTGATGGACTGGAATGATCTTGATTTCAAAGCGATCAAACCCGGGCAGCAGCTCAAAGTAAAACCCTGATTTATGTCGATTGTCACTGTTCATGACAGGCAGTTCCGTCCATTTCTGCCTCAGGAAAAAATACATGAAAGGATCTGCGAACTGGGGGATCAGATCAATAGCGATTATGATGGGCTGAAGCCATTGTTTATAGCAGTCCTGAATGGCTCGTTTGTCTTTGCATCAGACCTGTTCCGCTGCCTGACGATCGACGCAGAAATCTCCTTCATTAAGTTGGCTTCCTATAAGGGTACCTCGTCAACAGGAAATGTGGTAACAGCAATTGGATTAGAGGAACAGCTAAAAGACCGGCATGTAATATTGCTGGAAGATATCATCGACACAGGTAAAACCCTCTATTCCTTTCTGCCGGAGCTACTCAGCAGGCAGCCTGCAAGTCTGAAGATCGCTGCTTTCCTTACAAAGCCGGAGGCGCTGAAGTACGAAGTCAAAGCCGACTATGTCGGTTTTGAGGTGCCGGATAAGTTTGTGCTTGGGTACGGGCTGGATTACGATGGTCTTGGACGCAATCTTCCGGCCTTGTATGAATTAGTAGAAGATGGAGCCGGGTAGTTTCCGGATCATTCCTGTCTCTACAGCTTTTCTAAATAATTGACTCACTGCGGCTGTTCCGGTCTCTCCAAGCTCGGTAGTGAATTCATTTACATACAACTCTATATGCTGGCGCATTACAGATCCTTCCATCTCCTGTGCGTGATCGGTGACATAATTGCTGAGCTCAGGATACCTGTTCCAGGAGAAAGCCAGACTTTCGCGGATGAGCGCATCGATCTCTGAGGCGATTTTTCGGGAAATACCTCGTTTGATGGCGATACCACCGAGTGGGATCAGCGCCTGTTCCTGCTGCTCCCACCATTCACCCAGGTCCAGGAGCCGGACCAGCCCTTTTTGCCGATAGGTAAACCGGCTCTCGTGAATGATCAGTCCCGCATCGAAACTACCTTCCTTCACACCTTTTTCAATATCACTGAACAATACTTCGGTTTTATCGGTGATTTCCGGAAGAGCCAGGCTGAGTAAGAGATTGGCGCTAGTGTTGATTCCTGGAATGGCGATTTTCGCCTGCTCCAGCCAACCAGGCTGTTGCCATTTCGCAGCGCTCTCCGGTGTAGCGACCAGTAGCGGCCCTACGCCCCGCCCGAGAGCAGCACCGCTGTGGAGCAGCGCGTATTGATCTACTACCCGAAGAAATTGGTGGAAGCTTAGTTTCGTCACATCCAGTTTTCCGTCTGCCGCCCATTGGTTCAGCGTTTCAACATCTTCCAGGACAGGCAAGAATTCGTAGCTCCCGGTATCAATTTTTCTATTGACCAGAGCATCAAAAATGAAAGTGTCGTTGGGGCAGGGACTGAAGCCGATTTGGATACGCATAAAAATTAAACAGGCTGCAAGTTAGCCTGCAGCCTGTAGAAAAGGTGTTAAACCCGATGCTTATTGCACAGTGAATTTTTGAGACACCTGAGAATCATTCCAACTGATGCTGACTGTATAGTTGCCTTTGGTCAGAGAACTTACAGAAAGGCTAAACTGATTCTGGCCTGGGCTCAGGTTTCTATTGGTTTCCAGGACAGTTTTGCCAGTGATATCCGTTACAACTACCGTGGCCTTTCCTTCAGCCGCCGTAAAGAGTTCAACGTTCAAAGTTTCACCAACTGGGTTTGGATAGAGATTCACGGCGCTTCCGCCCGCATTCTGGATTTTCACCACGGCACTATAGCTTTCTTTACCTGTGAAGTCTACCCGGATGACACGATAGTAATTGTCACCTGCGACAGGGTGCGTATCCCGATGAACATAGCTGGTGCTGCCGGTTGAGCCAATACGGACCAGTTCCTGGAAATTACGACCATCAGCACTTCTTTGAACCACGAATTGACGAATGCCGTCTGCCTTTGGTACTTCCCAATCGATTCTATGCGCGTTTCCATCTCTGGATGCAGAGATATTCAGGAAAGCCTCCAGCGGCAGCGGAGTACCTGCACCCACTCCCGCTGCAAAGCCTCCACCGCTAAAGCTGGTGATGCCATCAAACTGGGCATAAGGTATCCCGTTAATACGCTGGTTAGTGCTGTTCGTATTATTAAGCGCTACACCATTATGAACACCCAGGGCATCCATATGAGTCGTAGCATTTTCAAAATCACCTGTGGAAGTCTTGAACCAGGTTGGTGTTTCTGCAGTGCCTCCGTTGACTGCAATAAAATCATCTACAGCCTGAAGAACATCTGCTACTTCTGTTGAGTCATAGAAGAATCTGAGATTGACAGGACCAGTCAGCGTGGCGGATCCCAGATCTACATTCCAGTAGCGACGCATAGTATAAGTGGCAAGCTGCAGTGTGGCGTCTGTTACACCAAATTCAGCAGCATCCACCTGGATTCTGGGTATTGCAGCAGTTTTAGCAGCCACATTCACCCCATTGTTTCCCGGATCCCAGTTAATTGCCAGAACGTATTCTGAAGGTTGCGCAGGGTCAATATAATAGGTCCACCCACCTTCATCGCAGGTCTGCTGCAAATTGACATTGTTTGATTGACTGGTTGCCAGATCAACAGACACCAGAGCCAGGGTGCCGACGGTTATCTCATCGATAGCAATGAGATTTCCGAATTTGCCGACTGCCTCAAAACCTATGCGGATTGTCTGACCGCTATACGTACTAAGATCTACGACTTCTTTTCTCCAGCCGGGCATAGTAAGACTGGCATCATAACGCTGGTACCCTGCAATCCGATTCCAGGTGGCTCCTGCATCCGTGCTAACGCTCAGGTACAGACTATCGTCGTTTGAAGGGAAACTATTGTCATGACTCATCCAGAAGCTCATAGCTACCTGACTACAGGGTCCGCCCGACGGTGCCGGAAGTTCAAAGCAGTCGCTGGAAAGCCTGGAGCTGGTGCCGGCTGTAAAATTGTAGCCGTCGAACATCGCAAACGAGTTACCCGTGAACGGACGCAGTGAATCGCTCAGTCCGCCATTATCTATTGCCCCAAGTTGTAAAGTCCAGTTTCCGGTACCACTGAGCTGTGTCAGGTATGAAATCGCCGGTGCACTACCATCAAACCCTTCAACGAATGGAAGTGCTGATATGGTATTGTGAACACGATGCGTAACACGGGCTGTGTCATTCAAAGGTTCCTGATCGCCGGGCAGTTCCACATAAGCTGTATCAAAATTGAGTCCTGCATTAGTGAGAGGAAGCCCCGTAAATACAATAGTATCTGTACTACCCAGCGCGATAGCATTCGTATTGGTTAAAGTGGCAGTGTAGGTGTTTGCGCCCGAAATTTTCAGGGTGACTGAGGCATTACCTGGGAATATCGGATTAGCCCCTGCATTATAGATCACTGCTTTCACCTCCTGGGGATTGGAATTGGAACATGTGGCATTTGTTCCCTCGTTAATTATTAACGCGCTCAGACTTACGTCGTTGGAGAGAACAAGTTTTGGTTCGATCATGAAACGGAAGGGGCTGTTCGGCGCAAAATCAAACCAGGAAGTATTTCCTGAAGGAGAAGTGTAAAAGAATGTAGCGGGCCGAATTGGTATCTCAGATTGAAACGAGAAACTCACATTGGCGGTGCCTACCTGACGAACACCCACAAAGAAGTCACCTGCATTCAGGGCCACTACGGGGACCACCGGCATGACATACAGACCACTTGTGCTGATTTGCTGGGTGGATTCCCATAGCAAAACGCCGGGTGTATTACCTGGTCCTGAAGCGTCCCAGATGCCAATCTTGAAAGGTTGTCCTCCGTTGGAGAAGTTGACTGAAATCTGAGTGAGGTAGGTGGCCAGGCTTGTATTGAAACGGGCAACAAAATCGCCTGTTGCACCATTGAAGCCTACACCGCCGTCTGGGGTAGGACCGTAGGCGTAAGACCAGGTATTATCGTTAGCGAATTGGTCAAGTGTTTTCAGGTCGTCACTGGGATCATCATCAGCCGGAATACTGACAGAGATAAGATTGGTGCCTGTGTTGTTCAGAACAGTTGGCTGAAAAGTAACAATGGCAGAGGCACCCGGGGCCAGTGAGGGGATGGTCTCTGTAGTGTTATAATTATGAGCTCCGCTGATATTCAGCGTCACGGGTATATTGGTCAGGGTATTCATTCCCTGGTTTGTGATATTGGCGCTAATAGTCTGTAAGCTGGCGTGTGGCAATGGAAGCTTTCCTAGTGTATAGATGTTGGAAACTGAAGCGTCGTTTGGTACGGCATGTTTTAGCCGGATAGCCTGCCTGAATGCCGAAACTGCGAGGGTGGTGCTTCCCGAAAGCATGGTTGTGCCATTATACCGGCGGGTAGAAGACGCTGTGGAACCATCGACGTTATTTCCATTAGCACAATTCCAGATCCAGCCAGTATGCGAAGTGGCATCTGAACGGGTGATAAGCACCTGCAAATTGGTTCCTGGAGTCCGGACATATGGGTTTGTTAACTGAAACTCTGTAAAACCAGTACTGTTGATCGTAATACTGCCGGAGAAAACGAGCGTGTAACCTGTTGTAGTAAAGGTTCCGGAAGTGAATGTCCGGGTGGTCAGCGGGACGTCCTTAAAATAAATTTCCACATTGTTGAAAGTGGTGTTGGTACCCTGTGTCCCCACACTGAGTCCCATTACATTGATGGGTGTAGAGGCAGTCGTGAAGTTAGAACTTCCAATTTCTGTATCCGTGTAAATCGCTTCATTGGCGACATAAAGACTGGTTCCCAGTGCAGGCGTGCCACTGGTCCCCGGGTTGGCGGTAATGTCTACCTGTTGTGCCTGGGAGGTACTGGCAAAGCAGAGGGCACTCAGCGCTGCTGCTGCTACGCGTAATAGTTTTTTCATAACGTCGGTGTTTAAGATATCAAATTGAAATATACAACTGGAAACGATCAGATGCAAGCAGTCATTAAAAGATATTTAATGACAAAAGGATAGACGTAAGAGAATGTATTTGCGTTGGCCGCTGATTTTAGATAGCGAGATCCTGATGCAGCCATTGCCAAAGCCAGTGGTTCAGTGCCTGCACCGCTTCGGGAATTTTCCAACCGCTCCTGTCACGGGCCTCCACATAGTTGGAAATACTTCTTATCTGAACAAAAGCCTGCCTTCTGAGCAGACACACATAGTGCAGTGCAGCTCCTTCCATCGATTCAATGGTGCAGCCATATTTCCTTTGGCGCAATTCTGCAGTGTAAGCAGTTCCGGCTGTAAGATTTACAGAAAGGCCTGTTGCGGTTTTCAGGGCTGCGATCATAGGATCTGGCTGCATTGGATTGATCAGCGTTTTGTTATGGAACGGAATCTGATCTATTGAAGCCAGCCCGAGATCGAAAATGTCCAGGAACTGATAGCGGTCTTCAGCACCGGTGTCTCCCAGAAGTTCCTTCGAGACAAACACTACTTCTCCGGGTCCAAGACTACGATCATAAGCCCCGGCGATGCCAGCCTGTACCACGAGGTCATATTGTTCCTCAGCCAGCTGCATCGTCAGGGCATAGGTTGCAGCCATAAGACCTACTCCGGATACTATATGGTGAATTTCTTTGTCATTATGCCTGAACCTGTTATCACCGTAGCGTTCCCATGCGCTCTGCAACTGCAGGTGTAATGGTTCCAGCTCAGCTCGTGTTGCACTTATGAGAAGAATTTTCACTGGCGGTAGCTAATCTCGTGGTTAAGAAGGTGTTTCGAATGCCCTACAGACGCACCTGATCGGATCATTTTTGACAAAACCAGTATGCAACGGTAATTTTGCAAGATAATTTTTAAAAATGGTTTACCTGACTCGTGTAGAGCATTTTAATGCAGCACACCGGTTATACAACGAAAACTGGACCGACGAACAGAACCTGGAGGTCTTCGGCAAGTGTGCCAATGCCAATTGGCACGGACATAATTATGAATTGCACGTGACCATTAAGGGCGAGCCACATCCGGACACAGGGTTTATTTTTAATGCAAAGACTTTGGGCGATCTGATCAAAGACATAATTGTGGAGAAAGTAGACCATAGAAACCTCAACGTGGATGTCGCATTTATGAAAGGAAAATTCACCAGTGCTGAGAACGTGGTCATGGGCATCTGGAACGAGCTGCAGCCCCATATTCTGGAACACGGCGCACAGCTTCATGCGCTGAAGTTGTACGAAACTCCTCGGATCTACGTGGAATATTATGGCAACTAAGCACCAATCATACATCCATGGGCTACAATAAGACTGAAATCTTCAATACTGATATCACAGACAACCTGTCTGAAAACTACGCATCCATCATAAAACTTATCGGTGAGGATGCTTCCCGTGAAGGGCTGCTGAAAACACCGGAGCGGGTTGCCAAGTCAATGCTTTATATGACACAAGGCTACCAGATGGATGCTAAAGCCATTCTCGAGGAGGCAAAGTTCCATGAGTCCTATTCAGAGATGGTGATCGTAAAGGATATCGAGCTTTATTCGATGTGCGAGCACCATATGCTGCCTTTCTTTGGGAAGGCACATATTGCCTATATCCCGAAGGGGTATATCACTGGATTAAGTAAGATCGCCCGTGTGGTTGACTGCTTCGCCCGTCGTCTGCAGGTGCAGGAACGCATGACCCATCAGATATTGGATGCCATCCAGGAAACGCTCAACCCCCTGGGAGTCGCCGTGGTCATAGAGGCCAAGCACCTCTGTATGATGATGCGCGGCGTATCCAAGCAGAATAGCGTCACTACCACTTCAGCCTTCAGTGGTCAGTTTGAAGCCAACGAAACCCGATCGGAGTTTCTGAGGCTGATAGCAGCGGAATTATACTAACATGCTAAAAATGGCCACCGGTGTGAAGTTGTCTAGCTGACGGACATCTATAGAATAGTTCCTTCCAGAATCTTTTACGGCTCCTTCCAGAGAAAGTCCTGACCCGTTCGGTACAAGGTCCTGCCCCTCATCATTGTCAGGAACTGGATCGTTTTGTGTACCATATCGGAAGCATAGGTCGAGTAGCGCTGTGGCTGCCGTAGTCAGCGCTGTAATGACGATGAAGCTGGACGAAAACTCAGCCCGGTCAATGAATTGCAATAGGCGTAGGCCGATCCCCGCGGGGGTGCACCCGGAAGAAATGGAAACACTTCCGATGATCCCGGGAAGAATTGCGTGCGACGCAGGTAGAATTTGTATCAGGTCCATCCTGTTCCATAGTTTGCTGCAAATTTCTGCCCGTTCAGCTAAAAAAAATGGTAGCACTGGTAGCGCTACCTGTGTCTGAATCAAGCCAGGAGCGGAAAGAAAATCTGTGGCACAAAAAATGCGGGGCATTTTTTGGAGTCATATTCAAATGAATTATTGAATGTTAAGCCGAACGATAAAGGGGGATGACTCCGTGATGACTCCATGGTGACTCCGTGATGACTTGCTGATGATACCATGGTGAGACCAGTAATTGTCGGCAGGCAACATAAATGAGGCTGCCAATTTATTTACATGTCAGACAGCAATCCAGGCGGCAAATAAAAAAGGACAAGCCAAAAATAATTTGACTCGTCCTTCTAAAGTCGGGACGACTGGATTCGAACCAGCGACCCCCAGCACCCCATGCTGATGCGCTACCGGGCTGCGCTACGTCCCGAACAAAACGTTGAGGGACCGCAAAGATAGAACTAATCTGCTTTAGTACAAGAATTCCTGCTTCAATACTTCCGCATCTGAGCTTGCATCGTTTTAAGACTCCTTCGCGCCACCAGACATATTTTTGCTCAGCTCATCGATCACCGGGTTCATCACCGTTGCCATGTACTCTTCATTTATCGAAAGGTTTCCACCAAGAGGCTCAATTAGTGATAAGATCTGATCCGCCTCATCCTCATACTTATGGAGCACAATCGTAAATGGCTCTGGTCTCCTCGACTGCAATTGAGGTTGTTCCATTAATTTCTGAATGTGTTTCAACAGATATTCAATATCATCACCCTGCTCCACTTCATGTTGGATGATATACATCGTGGCCACATCCACCGTCAGAAACAGATAAACATCGCCATCTTCTTTTGTCGTAAGCGTCAGGGGCATCACACACATCACATCACCTGCAAACTCGGCATCTGGGATTATATTCTCCATAAGAAATGTTTTTTAATCATGCCGGAAAACAAAGAGTCCTCAGGCATGTCCAGGCAAGCTACAGAGGTTTCTCCAAAGATCAGAAAGTAAGCGTTGCTAATTTTCGGGCTTGTCGAGGAATCCCAGGTCCACGCCAGTTACATGCCGTTGACGAAACCGTTCTTCAAAAGCCTCAAACTCTGTTCGTTGTACTGGTGGTTCCAGCCGGTGATCCTGCAAAAGCAGTAATTCGTCACAGGTGTCTTTGAGTGTAGAAAATATATGAGAGGAGATCAGTACCACTGCACCTCGCGCACGCAGTCCTGTGATGATGTCAGTGATGGCATAGCTGCTCTGAATATCCACGCCATTATAAGGCTCATCCAGTATAAAGTACCGGTTCTGCTGAAGCAATACACCAGTGAGTGCAAGCTGCTTTTTCATTCCTGTTGAATAAGTCACTGCATACTTTTCCAATGGAAGTCCAAACGGGTTGTGGAGCGTTACAGGAAGACCTCTTGCTTTCATCATCAGTGTCAGATATTCATGTCCCGTCATGAACGGGACAAAATACGGATCCGTTGGAAGCAGACCGAGATGGTCCTTCAGCGGACGATGTGATGAATCGATGCTTCCACCATAGGTTTCCAGGCCCGCAATACATCGAAACAGGGTAGTTTTCCCTGCGCCATTGGGTCCCAGGATGCCATAAACCTTTCCTGGCTCAAACCTGCCATTTAGCTGATCCAGTACCACATGGCGACCGTAATTCTTACACAAATGTTTTAGCTCGATCATCCGAGGTAAGGTTTCAGTTTACGTAAGCTTCTTTTGTAGAACAAAGGCAGAGTGAAAATCAATAACGGCGGAAAGATCATTGATATGGAAAGCAGGAGACTACTAAAAAAATCCATCTTCTCTGGATGGCTAACGTATCTGGCAACAACTGCCGTCGTAAGCATCAGAGCGCTTAATGTCAATATGGCCAGAACAAGCCACCAACGTTCAGGCGAAGAAACCAGGAAACAAAAAAGGATTGGTGAGGTTATAGAAAAGGAATGAATCAGCGCTAATTTTATTTTCTGCCTCAGGAAGTCTGGCGCCTTTTGCCGATGGTTCCAGACAAAGTATTCTGGATCAGGTAATTGGTAGAACTGAATGGAGAGAAACAGTATGCCGGCCCAACCTGGAAGGAGAAAGTTGCTGTTATCCAGAAACCACGCTATTGGAATTGTACTGTACATCCCCAAAAGCGGAAACATATATCGCCGTATTCCTGCGGCAAATTCATAAGGGTTTCTGCTGAATGCCGCTAATCCTGGTAAACTGATCTGTAAACGATTCTGGATACGGGGTAAAGCGGGTAAAAGTAAAAGGAGTGGAAGAACGATGTACCAGCTATCCGTGGTGACAATAAAAAGCAGGAAAGGCATCAGTAAGATAAGATTCTGCAGAAGCAGAAGACGGTTGTAGTCCCGATAGCGAAGGGCAGGTCTCAACCAGGTCGTCTGATTTAAAGCTATCTGGGTTAATGAGAGACCTGCAAGAAGATAGGCGATACGCATATATAACCCTCTTTCCACGAGGTTCCAGGAAATGAGGAGAAACAGCGGAATAACACATGCCCAAAATACCCAGGGAACCATCCCCCATGCACGGACTTGTCGGTTGATCGTCCGAAGCCGCAGCCTTAGGTAGTAGACAAAAAGCCTGCTGAATTGTGTGTCCATTTCTTTTGAGAAGGCGCTATAATCAATGCTGTTTTTTTCGATTGTTTTTTCTGAACCAGAGAAATGATACAGCGCTTTTTTCTGACGTCTATCTGCACAAATAGCGGAAAAAATACGCTTCCCCATTTGCACTAGCCTGTGTCAGTGTACCAAGACTATCAAAGACATAGCTTATTCCTGAAAACGCAGGGGTTTCTCTTACGAGATTTCTTGTCGGGGTGAGGTTTATGCCATTATTAATGTGTTCAAAATAATTGTTCAGATCTCCAGGTTGCCACTGCTGCGGATGGTAACTGAAATTATCATGACCGCCTGAATGCTCAATACTTATGAGATTGCCATTATGCCAGTTATACTGCAGCACCAATACATCAGCATCTGCTGAACCCGTTCGCTTCTCTTCAATGATGCGTCCCTCATTCCAGGTAAAAACCCTTTTCGTCCAGTTGTTTCCTGACACATCTTCTTCAATTAGCAGACTGTCCGCTCTGCCGGTACTATCTCCCCAGATCGTGGTGCGACCCGCATTGAAACTATAGATTTTCTTATTGATGATGACCCGGCCATAAAGCGAATAATCATAAACGTACTCTACTGATCCGGAGCGGATACGTGACAGCCGGAATTGCTGATCATAGAAAAAGCTGTCCACAACGCCCTTATTCTGAACATATTGCAGCTTGCATACCCGTTCAGGACCAGGTGTCACCGTGTCATCAGACTTACAGGCACCCAACACCAGAACTATCCCCAACACCACAAATAAATGCTTCATGGAATAAAATTAGAGAAATCAAAACTGTTATTGTTCTGGCCAGCAGTCACCAGTAAGTAAAATAGGACGAAGGGCTGAACTTTCCTATTTTGCCAGGGTTTAGCGGACCAGGATATCCGATGCATCATGAAAGAATCCTATGATATTCTATTCTTAGGTGATCACCCTCCGAAATTCCAACAGCTCCGTCTGCTGTTGCCAACCGTCATTTCCACCCCTTTGGAGATCCATACGTTTAGTGTTTCCGGAGCAACATACAGGAAGCAAACATCACCACCCGATCTCATATTTTTCGATTTGACTGTTTATGATGATGAGCAAAAGATTTTCGTACATGAAGCCATAGCCTGCTTCCCACAGGTTCCCCTTATCGTTTTAACCAGGGCGAATGATTTTGAAGCCGGTCTCTATGCTTTGCGGTCGGGAGCTCAGGACTATCTCGAACTGGACGACCTGAACGAATCCTCCCTGAAGAAGGCATTTCTTGGAGCAGCTACCAGAAAATCAATACTTCGGGAATACCAGAATCTGTTTGAGCATTCACCAGTGCCCATGTACATATTCTCGATCCCCTCTTTAGAAATACTTGCCGCAAACAATGCTGCATTCTTACAATATGGATATTCCAGGGAAGCTTTTATGAATTTGAAGATTCCTGTAATCTACGATACGGAGGAGTGGCCAAAGTTTTCGATGGAATTGGACAAACACGATAGCGATCAGTTCCATTCCGGATTAAGGCTTCAGGTAGATGCAAACGGTGAATCATTCTACGCAAAAACCTACGGAAAGCGCATTCAATTTCGTGGTCGCGCTGCATTCATTCAAATGGCCAGCAATGTCAATGAGCAGGTGCTTGCTGAACGGGAGGTACAAAAGAAGGCACGCGAGCTCGAAGATGTTTTGCAACAGATGACTGATGCATTCTTTACGCTGGATCGGAACGGCCGCTTCACCTATGTCAACCAGGAGTATCTGAGAGTGACAGGTTTTCAACGAAATGAAATCATCGGTAAAGAATTTCTCCAGGTGTTTCAGCTCCCGGAGTCGTCAGTTTTCTATCAGAAGTATCTGGAGTTAATGCGGGGTCGGAAAAGCGTACATTTCGAAGGTTTTTTTGAACCACTTGGATTCTGGTCCTCTGTCAATGGCTACCCTGTCGAACACGGTGTAGCCGTCTATTTCATTGATATATCTGAACAGAAGCGAACACAACAGGCATTGGAGATCGCCGAGCAAAACCTGAGAGCGATTATCAATAATACCCAGGACATCATTTTCTCAATCGACCGCAACCTGGAAATAATCTCTGCCAATAATGCATTCTGGATGTATGTACGGGAGCTCACAGGGGGTAAAACGGACAATTATAGTCCGGAGGATTTCAGGTCGGATCTGATGGAACAATGGAGCAGCATATTTAGCCAGGTGTTCGAAGGACACCCAGCTAAGTTTGTCTGGAAAGATGAAGTCAGGAATGCAACCCGGTTCAGCGAGGTTAGCCTGAATCCCATCTTTGACAGCAACCGACAGATTAAAGGTGTTAGCTGCTTTTCCCGAAATATTACTGAGGAATTGCGCCTACAGCAGGATGTGTTTGAAAAGCAGCGCAACATTAGCGCCATAATAGAAAATACACCGGACATGATCTGGTCGCTTGACAGGGATTTCAAACTGTTGTTCGCCAATGAAAGTTTTCTGTCAACAGTAGAAAAGTATACAGGATCACGTCCGGATATCGGCGAGAGAATTGATAAAGCACTTTACAAACTGGGTAGCGTTGATGAGTTCTGGGAGTACTATCAAAAAGCTTTCAATGGTGCTTGCTTCACGATAGAACGTGTAGTACATCCCGATGGTAATACAGAGCCTGTATATTCGGAGGTGCGTTTCAATCCGATTTTTGATGCAGACCATCAGATAAAAGGTGTTAGCTGTTTTGCGCGCGACATTACTGAGTTGCGTCGCCAGCTGAGCCTGATAGAAGCGCAGAATGAACGACTACGGGAAATAGCCTGGCAACATTCACACCGCATTCGAAATCATGTAGCCACTATCATGGGTCTGGTGCAGCATCTGGATACAGTCAATCCGGCGAACCCCGACAACAACCTGGTTGTTCAGGGGATCAGCGACTCTGCTCATCTGCTGGATCAAAGTATCAGGGAAATCTCCAGGATCAGCCGGGAGGTAGAATGATCAATGCATTCTGTGACCACAGTCACTTTTTGATTCCTTTGCATATCGTTCTTTTGCAGAAAGAAATTCAATCATGGAAGTAAGACAATTTGAAGACAAGGGCCTGGCACATTACTCCTATGCCATTTATAGCCAGTGTACAGATACGGTTGCCCTCGTAGATCCAGGAAGAGATATCCAGCCCTATCTCGATTATGCCAGTGAAAAGGGAGCGCGTATTGCGCATGTGATCGAAACGCACCCTCATGCAGATTTTGTCAGCGGTCATGCAGAACTGAGGCAGGTTACCGGAGCTACGCTCTATTGCTCCGTTCAGCAGCAGGCCAGATACCAACACCAGGCATTCGATGAGGGTGATTCGATAGAAATGGGAAAGATCACCTTACGGGCATTGAATACGCCGGGACATTCACCGGACAGTCTTAGCATCGTGTTGCAGCATGAGGGAAAGGACAAGGCTGTGTTCACGGGTGATACACTCTTCATCGGAGACTGTGGTCGCCCGGATCTCAGAGAACAGACCGCCGATGTTTCAGCTAAGCGCGAAGAGCTGGCAAAGGCCATGTATCATTCACTGCGCGATAAGCTTGCAACGCTGGACGACGATGTTATCGTGTATCCTGCTCACGGTGCCGGTAGTCTGTGCGGCAAGGCGCTCAGTGCTGCAGGACAAAGCACCATCGCACAGGAGAAACAGCAAAACTGGTCGATGCAACCGATGTCTGAAGACGAGTTTGTGAAGGCTCTGACGGAAGACCAGCCGTTCGTGCCTAAATATTTCACTTACGATGTTTCAGTCAATCGCACCGGGGCGAAACCACTGGAGGCTTCACTAAAGGAAATTGAGATAACACATGATCTTTCAGGAACAGAAAATACGCTGATTGTTGATACGCGAACGGAATCAGAGTACCAGGCAGGGCATCTTCCCGGAAGTATTCATATTCAGGACGGAGGAAAATTTGAAACCTGGCTTGGCAGTGTCATTGCTCCGAATGAGCCTTTTATCCTGGTTGCTGCTGATGAACAGTCACTTGTGAGCGCATTAAGGAAGGCAGCGAAAATAGGCTATGAAGCTTTTTTGAAAAAGGGATTGATCCTATCCACCGCTCAGGAGAAAAAGTCTCTGATGCCACTCGAGGAGTTTAAACGCCACCCTGGATCCTATACGATCATTGATGTACGCAATGAACCGGAACATAAAGCAAGGCAGATCTTTGAAGGGGCTATCAACATCCCGCTACACCAGCTTCGTGACCGTATTGCAGAAGTACCGAAGGACAAGCCCATTGTAGTGCATTGTGCAGGCGGAACCCGTTCAGCAGCAGGTTCCAGCATTCTTCGTAAAGAACTGCCGGAGGACATCGATATCTTTGATCTTGGTTCAGCGGTAAAGAACTTTTAACCAGATTCATGCAGCAGGAAAAGAGTCATTGGAGGAAGTACCTGAGTTTATCGAATATCATTTCGGCCCTGCTTCTGGTCCTCATTATTGGCATGATTGTAAATCCGGAATGGAAAGCCGGATTTATCAAAGGATTGATGAAAGTCGGACTGTATCAACCCGATATCCCTGAAGAAGTCAGACAGGAAGATTTATCCAGACATCTTCAGGTCAGCTTCAAGGACTACCGCGGTATGAGCCTAAGTCTGGAGGAGCTGAAGGGCAGGGTGGTATTCCTGAATTTCTGGGCTACCTGGTGCCCTCCATGCATAGCTGAAATGGAGTCGATCGATCAGCTTTACCGGCAGTATAAGAACGATCCCTCGGTCATTTTCCTGATGGTGGATGTCGATGGCGATATGGCCCGTTCCCAGGAGTTCATGAACAAAAGGGGCTACGAGCTAAAAGCCTGGGCTCCTGCCGGAGCGATTCCGGAAGAACTTTTTGGTGGCAGCCTGCCGACAACGATCATTCTCGATAGAACTGGTGCAAAGGTGATGGAACACATAGGGCCTGCGGATTACGCCAGTAGCAAGATGCAGGATTTTATAAAGAAACTCGTCGCCATGCCTTAAAATCATAGCGGGTGGCCGGGTAAAAGACCGAAAAACATAAACAGGCTCGCTCCGGCGAGCCTGTTTTTTAACAGACTCACCTGCTTAAATATGAGTAAATTACGCCCTTCAAAATCCTAAAATGATCTCCCAACTCAGATTTTCATTGCTCGCAGCCTGTTTGCTGCTGGTAAGCACTTTATCCCTGGCGCAGGATCGATTCGCCTGGAAAGAAGGACAATCCGCCGGATATAACTACCGTTATGTAGCCAATGATCCTATGGAAACCCGGTTTTACACCTTGAAAAACGGACTGACAGTTATTCTAAGTCCTACCGACAAGGATCCGCGAATGCAGGTTTATATCGCTGTGAAGGCGGGTTCGAAAACGGATCCTGCTACCCACACTGGTTTGGCCCATTATCTCGAGCATATGCTTTTCAAGGGCACCCGGCAATTTGGTTCCCTGGACTGGAGTAAGGAACAACCCTTGTTGGAACAGATAGACGCTCTTTACGAACAATACAACCAATCGAAAGATGAGGATCGCCGTAGAGCAATCTACCGTCAGATTGACTCAGTTTCCGGATTAGCCTCAAGGTATGCCATTGCCAATGAGTATGATAAGATGATGACTGAAATGGGTGTTCAGGGTACCAATGCCTTCACCTCAAATGAAATGACGGTTTATACAGAAGATGTTCCCGCCAATGCGATCGACAAGTTTCTGATGGTGCAGGCAGAGCGCTTTCGTGACCCTGTTTTCAGGATCTTCCATACTGAGCTCGAGGCTGTCTACGAGGAGAAGAACCGCACCCTGGATAACGATCCCAGAAAGGTATATGAGACGATGATGGCTCAGCTTTTCCAGAAGCATAACTATGGACTGCAGACAACGATCGGTACCATAGAGCATCTGAAGAATCCTTCTCTTCTGGAAATCCGGAAATACTTCAATAATTACTACGTGCCCAATAACATGGGTATCATCGTCTCCGGCGATTTCAATCCTGACGAATTGATCAGAAAGATCGACGAAGCCTTCGCTTATATGCAACCAAAGCCCGTTCCGGAATATAAGTTTGAGCCAGAGCAACCCATCACCTCACCCATCGTCAGGGAAGTTCACGGCCCTGACGCGGAATTCATCGCTATTGGTTACCGTCTGCCAGGGATTCACGACAAGGATATGATCCTTGCTGATCTGGTCGGTCAGGTGCTGACTAACGGAAAAGCAGGATTGATGGATCTGAACCTTGTAAAAAAGCAGAAGCTACTCCGAGCCTCCGCTTACACGAATATCATGATCGACTATGGGATGTTGATGTTACAGGGTGCACCCACCCAGGGCCAAAGCCTTGATGAGGTGAGAAACCTGATGCTTGGTGAGATTGAAAACCTGAAGCAGGGCAAATTTGATGACGATCTGCTGACCTCTATCATCAACAACGCCAAAAAGTACCTGATGCAACAGAATGAAAAGTACAGCAACCGTGCTTCAGCACTGATGTACACATTCGTAATGGAAGATGACTGGCGTAACAATGTAGCCTATACGGACATCATTTCCCGTATTACTCGTCAGGACATCATCGATTATGCAAATCGCTACCTCGGCAATAATTATGTCGCGGTTTACAAACGCCAGGGTGAAGACAAGAGTATCGTTAAGGTCGAAAAGCCACCTATCACGCCGGTTGAGACTAACGCTGGAAAACAATCAGCGTTCGTGCAGAAAATTGCTGGAATGCCTGTAAGTGAAACCAAACCGGTGTGGCTGGATTATGAAAAAGATATACAAAGGGGAAAAGTTGGTCCCGCAACAGTATTGTACGTGCCAAACACTGAAAACGGTTTATTTCGCATGACCTACCGCATTGAAGCTGGAAGCTGGAATGACAAGAGACTTCCGGTGGCAGCCAATTACCTGCAGTTCCTGGGTACACCAACCATGACGGCAGAGCAGATTTCCCGTGAGTTTTACAAGCTGGCCAGTAGCTTCAATGTCAGCAGTAGTGGTGAATTCACCTATGTAACACTGGAAGGCTTGCAGGAGAATTTTCCACGGGCCGTAGCACTACTGGAAGATCTGCTGGCGAACGCCCAGCCCGATGCAGAGGCACTGAAGGCACTAAAGGCGCGTATTGCAAAAAGCCGTACCGACGCAAAAAAGAATAAAGGTGCCATCATGCAGGGTCTGGTTAGTTATGCCCGGTACGGAGCAGAGAACCCCTTCAACTATGTACTTTCTGATGAAGAGCTGGAAGCACTCACTGCGGACGAACTGGTGCAGTTAGTAAAGCAACTGAACAGCTATCCACACAGGATCATCTATTACGGTCCGATGAAACTAAACGAGCTGACGGCATCATTGAACAAGGCGCATCAATTACCCGCCAGTTTTGCAGAAACGGTTCCGGCTAAGAAGTTCCAGTTCCGCAACCAGGAGTCCAACGAGGTGTTCTTTACCGACTACGATATGGTGCAGAGCGAGATCCGCTGGGTACGCAATATTCCCGGTTACGATCCGGCGATGCAGGCACAGATCGACTTGTTTAATAACTATTTCGGTGGCAATATGGGATCAATTGTTTTCCAGACAATCCGGGAAAGCAAAGCCCTCGCTTATTCTACCAGTGCTTACTTCGTAACTCCGGAAAAGAAAGAGGACCCCTACTATTTAAGCGCTTATGTAGGGAGTCAGTCAGATAAACTATCTGAGGCTGTGGCAGCCATGAACGAGCTACTTACCGAGTTACCGGAGGTAAAGTCAGGACTTGCCAGCGCTAGATCTGCCATCAGAAAGGATATTGAAACAGAGCGTATCAGCAAAGATGGTATCATCATGCATTATCTTTCTGCGGAGCGCCGTGGACTTACGACCGACTATAGGAAAGCTATCTATGAGGAGGCTCTAAACCTGGATTATGCCGAGCTGAACAACTTCCATAAGAAGTATATCTCAGGCAAGCCATACAGCTATACGGTTGTTGCTTCTGAAGATAAGATCGACATGGAAGCGTTAAACAGGCTTGGTACACTCAACAAGCTGACAAAAGAACAGCTATTCGGGTACTAATTTCCTGAATGATACAATAAACAGAGCCCCGGCGATTTTCGCCGGGGCTCTGTCTTTTACCACAGTCACGGTTTGTACAGCCTGTATCCGGAAGTCGTGTCCGTAAAATGAAAATAAGGGGCTTTTAGTTCCTCATAAGGAAACACTCCCCAGGTTGTAATAAAACCTTTCCTTTCTCCAAGCGCCCAATCGACACTTTCCGGTTGTTCGTGGATAATGATCGATGCCGTCTTTCTGTTCTCTATGGTTGAAAGCAGCCAGAATTCATAGGGAGTGCCCCATACCATCATCAGGGTATCAAGTGGAACAGAATGCGGGTCAACCAGTAGTTTTTCGTTCTGGTGCGCTTGCAGGAAGCTTCTCATCCATTCCAGACGAGCCGTATAGGGTTCGCTGGAACGATAGATCCTCAGCCCTGCCGTTACTAACACTGCAACGACAAGAGTGTAAGGGATCCAGCGTCTTGCATGATTGAAAGGAAGTACATCAAAAATGACGGGTATCGCAAGGAAGACACCGAGTGGTAAGTACAGATTCTCGATATAGTAGTCTTTTGTTTCTGGCCCCTGATAGGAGACATTTACGAGGAGAAGGTAACAGAAAAAGTAGGCAGCAAACAGGCCCAGCTTAGTCCATGCCTTTCTGATGACGAAAGTGGTGGCAATCAGCAAGCCAAATACCGGAATCCAATAGAACCGTTCTGTCAGATGGTGCAGGAATTGTTTATTGGCATAGCTATTCCAGGGTATGTCCAGCGTCAGAAATGCCTGCTTTGCCCCGTCCATTGCGCTGTTATCATACTCGGTACTAAAGACATATTTTTTTACCAGGAAGGCTGCGAAATAAAATGCAAAGCTGGTAATCCAGAGTCTTTTGTTTACTACCTGAGGTTTCTGTAAGAGAAAATAGATCAGGATAAATGAGAATACAAATAGCAATAACGGGTGGAAGAAGGCGATTGTGACCAGTCCCGCCAGGGATATGATAACCACACCTGCGCTCAGGGTTTTTTGCCTGCGAAACCAGGCCAGGAACAGGATCGAAATTGCCAGACCCTGAGGTAGCTCAGACTGTATCCAGTAAAAGGTGCCTGTAACGAATAGTGTATTGACAAATAGTAAAACCAGCGCCAGCTTATAGTCTTTCAGGCCCACACCGATCACGAGATAACACAGGAAGTAGACCAGAATAAAGCATCCGGAATAGATTTGCAAAACGGAATCGAGTGGTAGCTTTAACTGTGTGGCTAAGAGGGGAAATACCTGGGTAATTGCAGAACCAAACCTATAGTTCTGGATTGCCACTGAATCATCTTTTATGATATGGAAAAGATGATAGGCAATGTCAATGAAAACTGTTCGTTCCAAATAGAACAGCAGTGACAGTGCAAAGAGCATAAGATACCCCAGAATGCCGATCTGAAAGCAGCGCCTTAAGATCTGGGGGGTATTCTGATCAGGATCAGTTGATCCGGAAGTTGTACTTGACATGGTTGCTTTTATGTCAGATGAATAAATCTTATGTAAAGCTAAATTGATACTTTGAAAAGTTCCTATCCGGGAACAAGTCAATTTCGGGATCTGTTTCGAATATTCCATACATGGCAGAACCAGTGCCACTCATCTGAGCATACAGTGCCCCGGCACGATATAGTTTTTCTTTGATCTCTTTCAGCTCAGGAAACTGTCTGAACACAGGCTCTTCGAAATCATTGCCCACCTTGTGGCGCCATTCAGAAACAGGTATTCTGTCAATCTGCCTCAGGTCCGTTCGTGCAGCCTGTGGTTGAATGTCGCTGAATGCAGCCGCAGTTGATACATGTATTCCAGGGCAAATAAGCAGTAGCTGGTATCCCTTTAGTTTCAGATCAAGCGGCTCCATAATTTCACCTCTGCCAGTTGCAAACTGAGGTGTGTTCCGGATAAAAAACGGGCAATCGCTTCCAAGCTGTAACGCCAGATCCAGAAGCTCTTCCTCCGCAAGTGCGAGCTGGCAGTAATCACTAATTAGCCTCAGCATAAACGCACCGTCAGCAGATCCACCGCCTAATCCGGCTCCCATAGGAATCGCCTTATGCAGGTATACATCCAGATCAGGGATTCTCTGACGGTATCTCGCTTTAAGCAGGATATAGGCCCTCCAGACAAGATTGTTCATGGGGTCTCCCTGAACAGGTAGTCCGCTCAGGTGTACCTGTGGCTCTCCAGTAGCAGGGACGATCTCCAGCGCATCTTTTACTGGTACAGGATAAAACACAGTCTCAAGGTTGTGATAACCATCATCCCTTTTGCCGGTGATATAGAGGCCGATATTGATCTTGCCGTTTGGAAACGTAATCATGCGGGGCTAAAATTATCTGTATTTTTGATTCTTCACGAAGCAGCATGCAGGAAGTTATCAGCCTCAGCGGAATAAAGAAGAGTTATTATCTGGGTAGACAGGAGTTGCCGGTCCTAAAAGGCATCGACCTTACCATCCTCAGGAACGAATATGTTTCCCTGATGGGGCCTTCAGGTTCCGGAAAGTCGACGCTTATGAATATCATCGGCTGCCTCGACACACCCACTGCAGGTCAGTATATTCTTAATGGAAAGGATGTGAGCCGCATGGAAGACGATGAACTTGCAGATGTTCGCAACACGGAGATTGGCTTCGTCTTTCAGCAGTTCAACCTGTTGCCGCGTCTGACAGCCTGGGAGAATGTAGCACTTCCCCTGATCTATTCGGGAGTTGGCAAACCCGAGCGGGAGCAAAGGGCAAGGGCCATCCTGGAAAAGGTCGGTCTCGCCGACCGTGCTCACCATAAGCCAAATGAATTATCTGGCGGCCAGAGCCAGCGCGTGGCTATCGCCCGGGCACTGATCAACAATCCCTCACTGATACTTGCCGATGAACCTACCGGAAATCTCGATACGAAAACCTCTGTTGAGATTATGGAATTATTCAATCAGATCCATAGCCAGGGAAACACTGTAGTGCTGGTTACCCATGAGGAGGATATCGCCAGCTATACCCACAGGATCATCAGGATCAGGGATGGTATCGTTGAACGTGATGAAAGAACTGCTGCTGCACAAACTCGTTAATCATGGCATTCAGGATTTACACTAAAACAGGAGATAAGGGAAGCACCAGTCTGATTGGAGGAGTGCGTGTTCTTAAGAGTCACATTCGCATCGAAGCCTATGGTACGGTAGATGAATTGAATTCTTACCTCGGAGTGGTCCGTGATCAGGCGCAGCATGAGCAGTCCGGTGAATGGATCCGTGAGGTTCAGGATCGTCTGTTTACCATAGGATCAGTACTTGCAACGAGCCCGCAAAAACAGGTGAAGATGAAACTTCCCGATGTTCATGAAGAGGATGTCCTTTGGCTGGAACAAAGAATCGACGAAATGAATGAAAGCCTGCCGGAAATGAGGTCATTCATCATTCCGGGTGGTCACCTCGCAGCCTCCTCAGCACATGTGGCCAGGTGTATCTGCCGACGGGCAGAGCGTATCTGCGTTGCCATGCAGGAACAGCAGGAAGAGGCCCCGGAACTTATTATCCGCTATCTCAATCGCCTTTCCGATTTTCTCTTTGTGCTTGCCCGCTATCTTGGGCATGTCAATGGCGCTCCCGAGATTCCGTGGAGAGCAAGGGTATAAGAACGGACCCTGCTGGTTCAGGATCGACTACTTGTTCAGATCGGGACAATGGGTTCTTGCGAGGTCCATCACCCGGGTATCCGATAAGGTTCGCAAAGCCAACTCGAGTTCCTCAGATGCTTTGAACTTTTTCCTGTCAATCGCTTCAGTAACGATCCGCTCACAGAGATACAACATCAATTGACATTTTGCCTGTAACTCACGGTCAGCGGGGTCCAGTGCTAATGCTCTCCGATACATTGCCTTCGCATCGGCCAGTCTGTAATATCGCTCCGCATACCGCTGCCCCTCCGGCCAGAAACTGAAGAAGGCCCAGGTTCCGCTGGAGCCGTCCTGCCATCGCTCCCGTTCAGATCGTCCATAGCTAAACATCATCCACGCCCTGCCCCAGTAGCTCATGTTGAACAGACTATTACCCAACTGATAGGCGATGCTTGCCAATGTATCAGATTGTTGCTCTGTCCTTGATCTCTTCAGTAGCGAATTGAATTCCCTCATCACCAGTTTTTTGCTTTGCAGTGCGTACTGGACGAGATTTGGTTCCCGAACCGGCAGGTAACTGCCCACGCTTGTTATACTGTATTTTGGCAGGTGGTCCTTGAAAGCGTAATGTTCAGCCCAGAAATTGTCGTCGATTTTTTCAAAAGCAAGTAGCGCGGCTTCATACTGCCCTTCCCGTAATAGCTTCGTCCCTTTAAGATCATAGTAGACGGCATCCGGAGGCCAGGTCTCCGGTGAAAGGAACCGTTCAAAAGCCGACTTGCTCCTACGCTTTTTGAATACCAGTAAACTGTCCATATCAGTTGCACTCGCATATTGGTCGAACCACGCGATCTGACGGTAACTTACACTGCGGGGGTCAAGGGTACCTGTATATGTATTCGTCACCAGATCTGCTTTTTGATACAGCAGTCCGGCTTTTACCCGGTCTCCCCTGCGTTCAAACGCCTTACTGAGCATCAGTAGCAGCTCGCTGATATCATCATCCATTTCATTGCGTTCCTGGCCATACCACCACGCCTGTTGTAATGTCGGCCGGTTTTTCATTCCCGCGGCTTTCAGATCTTCGAGGATGGTGAAGATTGTTTGCTGGACTTCCGGTTCCCGTACATTTCTTCGATGCGAGAGGTTGATCACGCGCTCGATACCTGCCTGGCGTTGCAATTGGCTGGGAAGTTGATCCGGTAGCTGATCCAGAATCTGTTCCGCAGACTCCCATTCGCCCAGCATATGGTAAGCATGGACCAGTGCCAGCCGGATCACCTGTGGCGATGAATGTTGCTCTGAAAGTACGTTCTGAAGAAAGGTCTTAAGATTCTGCAAATAAGCGAGATCCCGGTTTCTGTTACTGACGGCATCGGTCCGCTCCACATCAAGCGGCCAATTGGCAAACCCCAGAAGCTCAGGACTCCAGATCCAGTCTTCGATTTTGTTGATTTCCCTGCTGATCAGAAGAGGCAGGTACTCGCTGTTGGGCTCAAGTGCATACGCCAGTTGCAGGTGTTGCAGTGCCGGACCAGGCGTTCGAATGGCTCGCAATACCTCAATCAGACACTGGATATGACTGTCGTCTGTTTTGCCGGAAAGCTCGGTGAGCATGTCTTCATCCAGCCATTTATATACAAAGGTTTTCTTCTCCTCCGTCTGGTCGAAGGTCTCCAGCAGATAACGGGTTCTTTTCACCTTGTCAGTATGAGAAAGTGCGTAGTACAGCAGTGCCCATCTAGCAACTATCGAATGTTTGCCTTTCAACTCCTGTTCATACAGTCTTCTGGTTTCAGGACTTTCCACCACCTGATACCGTTGTTTGTAGTAAGCCTTGTAATACGACTCTTTTACTGCCTGAAATGCCCATCGCACACGCAGAAAGCTGTCTCTCGCAGTGACGAGGTAGTCGATAGCCCTGAATCCGCCGGCATCCTGTGATGCAGGATCAATGAAATCTGGAGATTCTAAACTTGCCCAGGGGTCTTTGTTGCCGAGCTGTTGAAATTCCAGTTGTTTCGCATAAACCATATACTGCAGGGCGGACTCGTTCCTGCGTAACCAGCGAACAAATTGATTGCCTGAGAACTGACTCCAGTCACCACTCCTGTAAGCATATAGAAAATCATCGGGAGTCGTCCGGTACTGGATCTGGAATATATCTCCCTCAGAAACCTGGCCTCCCATATACTGCTGCCATTCTCTGCAGTTTACCAGATGGTCAGAAACAGAGGCCTCATCACCGCTGAGGTTGAGATAGTAATGTGTGTAGTAGAAGGGAACCAGACCAGCTCCGCCTCCAAGTTCAGACCGGAAGAGTGAAAACCTTGCGGCATCAGGCGGCAGCATCGGTCCGCAGCTCATAGATAAGGTCTGCGGAAAGATGATCATCAGCAGTGTATAGCTACTGACCAAAAAGATCCTGAATAAGCAATTCATGTTCTTTCACTTTGTGATAGTCCCAATGAAATAAAGCGAGTCTCCTGAAGCTGCCCAATTGTTCTTCCAGCAAGGATCTTGCCCTGAGCAGATCACGCGGATCCGGAAACTCCCGCCGCAGTACATCTCCCGCTCTCAGGTAACGATCCTGCAAAACAGTGTCCCGCCGTACCTTCCATCTGTTGCCTTTCTCAGGTGCCAGTGCAGGTACCTGCTCCATTGGAATACCCTCACGCTCGTATATGATACCTTTAAACTCCCTGCCCCGGAACCAGGCATACCATCCAAACAGCGGCAGGGCTACATCCAGTTCAATTGGATACTCCTTGTCGGTCAGGTATTGTGTAAAGGTTTCATAGTCGAAAACGGAGTTATAGGTAGAGACGGATCGTATATCCCCAAGATTATAACACATCAGCATGCCTCTGTCAACAGGCGGTACACCGGTTTTATCCGGGTATTTGTAAGGATACATCCTGATAGTTGCACTGATTGTCTTGTCCGGATGTAGTTCTTTGAATCTGCGGAGAAAGCGGAAATACAATTCTTTTGTCCCGGCCGTCCAGTCGCAATCAATCTGTATCTCCCGCAGCAGCTTACTCCGTTCCAGGCGGTAATCTTCCCTGATTGAATCGACCTTTTGCTGATAGGTACTGTCGTATGGCAGGTCTACTACCTCAAAAATGAACTGGTGCTCAAAGCGGGTTTCGATGCTCGCAGTAAGTTCGTCCACGCGCTTTGCCAGCTTCACTGCGAGACTATCACACCATTCATCGCTGATGCGCTGAAATGTTCTGTTCGTTATAAAAACAACAGGAGTGTATTCAAGATCGTGGAGGTAAAGGAGGCTGTTCGGACTGAGCTGGGTACGTGGAACAGGTATACCCAGGTTTTCGCTCCAGTCCACGTCAAGATAGTGAACATAAATGTGGTCAAGCCCAAGCTTCTGCAACTGCCGCTCTTCACTCGAGTCTCTGTTCCTGAATTCAGGGCCCGTCTTCCAGTGGTAGAAAGAATGGCTCACTTTGGGTTGCTCCCGGCAGGAGAGGAAACCTGCGATTACCAATACCGTCCAAAGCCACCTGGTCATATGCAGCAAGTTAAGCATTCATCGCAAGACGAAACCCGCCTTGCTACACATGTTCCAAACGCAGATCCGGGATGAGCAGGCGAACCCACCTCTCACCTGTTCGTCAGGCAAATGGCAGCTTCACCACCTGTGCCTTCACTGCCTTATCCCTGATCATTACGAACACATCACTGCCTTCTCCGGAAAAGTCTTTGCGGACATATCCCATACCAATGGCTTTTCCCAGACTTGGCGACTGAGTGCCGGAGGTAATGTAACCGATTTCCTCCCCGGCAGCATTCTGAAGCTTATATCCGTGGCGCGGAATACCCTTATCGATCATTTCGAGACCAACCAGCTTGCGCTTGATGCCTTCGGCTTTCTGCTGTTCAAGAACAGACTTTGCAACGAAGTCTTTAGAGAATTTGGTAATCCATCCCAGACCTGCTTCCAGAGGCGAGGTCGTATCATCGATATCATTTCCGTAAAGACAGAAGCCCATCTCCAGGCGGAGAGTATCTCTCGCTGCAAGACCAATAGGTTTCAGTCCTTTTGGAGATCCGACCCTGAAAATCTCATTCCAGATAGTTTCCGCGTTATTACCCTTGTCCTCAAAATAGATTTCAACACCACCTGAACCAGTATAGCCTGTAGCACTGATGATAACATCCTCTACACCCGCAAAGGTGCCCTTTACAAAGGTGTAGTACTTTAGATTCGTAATATCCAGATCGGTCAGTTCCTGCATATACTGCACGGCTTTTGGCCCCTGCACGGCAAGAAGACCAGTCCTTTCTGAGATGTTCTCCATCTCAACGCCATCAGTGTTGTGTTCACTGATCCAGTTCCAGTCTTTTTCGATATTGGAGGCGTTCACTACCAGCAGGTATTCTTCATTCTCACGAATACAATAGATCAGAAGATCGTCCACGATGCCGCCATTATCATTGGGCAGGCAGGAGTACTGTGCCTTCCCGGCCACCAGTTTGCTGGCGTCATTGGAGGTCACCTTCTGTATAAGGTCCAGTGCCTTTGGTCCCCGCAGAATGAACTCACCCATGTGACTAACATCGAAAACACCCGCATTCTGACGCACGGTATGGTGCTCTTCATTGATGCTTGTGTAGGAAATAGGCATGTTATAACCGGCAAAAGGAGCCATTTTGGCTCCCAGCGCAATGTGTAGCTGAGTAAATGGAGTGTTCTTCATGATTATTGTTTTCTGCCCTTCGGGGCAGGCAAATTTACTGAAGCCACCGCTATTTATATAATCTTCAGAATTAACGCCTTTTGATTCCGAAATGCCAGTTCAGTCCCAATGCTGCGCTGAAGATCTGCGTAATTGGGATATGCTGGTTTTTATACCAGTAGTAGGCATAAGTGTCTAGTGTCCCGGTCTCGGCAAAAACCTCGATCCTCCGGCCGGGAACCTCACTATACGGTATCGCCAGTCTGGCCCCTGCGAAAACTGAGGCATGGGCGGCGCTCATAAAATAATAGCCATCCGAGAAGCGGGCTGGCAGCAAGATGTAATATGCGTTGCCGCTGGTTTCAAAGTTTCCTCCTAATCCGACATACGGAACAACCGATACCTTGCCGGTTTTGATACTCACGGGAGCATAGGCAGCCTTGATTGCGACGATGTTTACGGCGCTTCCGGAAATAGATGCCGGTGTATAGCCATTCAGCAAACTCACATAAAGCCGTTCATTCAATATGCGGTAACCCACTCCTGCTGCAGCCAGCCCGACATTACCTGCAAACTGAGCCTGGACAAAATCTGGCCTGATGAATTCAACGAAGCTTAATCGCTGCGCTTTTAGCTGTATGGGTAACTGTAGGATCAGCAGAATAGTCAATAGTGTCTTCATCTCAGAAGTTTTCAAGTTGTACATTCATAACCCCTTCCTCAAAGCTGAGAATACAGAGCGTTCTTTTTTCTATAGAGGGTATCTGCAGGTACATGGTTCCATCACCATAAACTTCTTCCATTCTGTAATGATGATCATGGCCATGAATCGAGAGCTCCAGTCCATACTGTCTTACTAGCTCAAGGTGTTGTTGTTCCAGTTCGGGAGAATACTGATCGCTGTAGGGAGCTATATGGCTGATGAGTATAGGAGTATTTCCCTGTGTCTGCTCCAGTTCCTGCCTGAGCCAGACAAGATCAGGTTCTCCATTCTTCTCCCAGATATTGGAATCGAAAAAGATGAACTTCTTTCCGGCGTAGCTGAACGAATAATTGTATGGTCCGAACATCTTTTGGTATATGATACTGGCATTGGCGAGGTAGTCATGATTGCCGATGACAGTAAATAGCGGAGTCTCAAGTCGTTTAAGTTCATCATAGAGTAACAGGTACTCTTTTTCGAGTCCCTGATCACTCAGATCTCCGGCAATTACCGTGAAGTGAATATCATCCCTGCGGTTGACAGCATCGATCGCAGCCCGTAGATCACCCAGATGATAATGGGTATCAGCCAGTAGCGCAATTTTCAGAGACCCTGATTGCTTCTGAGTGTTGCTTCGCAGCTTTGAAAGATTGATATCTGTCCTAATCCCGTCATATCCCTTTGCGAGCTGAGCGGAATAGGGATTATATTGAAAAACCTTCTTGCAACCTGTAAGTGGAGTCGTTAGAAATATTACAGATAGAATAACGATAGAGTAGATAATCCTGCACATAATCATTCATTTACACAAAGGGCTGACCTAAGTCGTCCCCACCTGTGTAAACAGAATCAAAAAACCATTCCGCAACTGCACGCTCAGCCCTCGTTTATTTTAATTTTACTCGCAGATGCATCACCTGCCAGAACTGATCCGGGACCTTGGTTTGATCCTGATTATTGCAGGAATTACCACTTTGCTCTTCAAGTACCTCCGGCAGCCGGTGGTGCTGGGTTATATTCTTGCCGGGTTTCTGGTCAGTCCCAGTTTCAACTGGCTGCCTACCGTGGCTGACGTAGAGGATATACGCATCTGGGCAGAAATCGGTGTCATCTTCCTGCTGTTTACACTGGGGCTGGAATTCAGCTTCAAGAAGCTGCTGAGTACCGGGGGTAGTTCCTCCATTACTGCCATCACAGAGATTGTCTTCATGTTGTTCCTTGGCTACAGTACGGGTCAGTTACTGGGTTGGAATCGCATGGATAGCATCTTTCTCGGAGGTATATTAAGCGTCTCCTCCACGACCATTATTATCAGGGCTTTCGAAGAGCTGGGTGTCAAGAATAAGAAGTACGCCAAACTGGTGTTTGGGGTACTCATCATAGAAGATATCGTTGCCATTATATTGATGGTGATGCTATCCACCATCGCGGTCAGCCGTCAGTTTGAAGGAATTACCATGCTCATGTCCATACTCAAGCTAGCGTTCTTCCTGGTGCTTTGGTTCGTGGCGGGTATCTTCTTTCTGCCCACTTTTTTTCGGCGGGTTCAGCGCTACCTGAGTGATGAAACCATGCTCATCGTATCCGTGGGTCTCTGCCTGCTGATGGTGATACTGGCTTCATATGCGGGCTTTTCTCCAGCCCTTGGGGCCTTTATTATGGGGTCTATTCTGGCGGAAACTACGAATGCCCAAAAGATTGAACACATCGTAGAACCTGTTAAGAATCTCTTCGCGGCAGTTTTCTTCATTTCAGTGGGCATGCTTATTGATCCTGTGATGCTCGCCACCTACGCGCTCCCTATTTTTCTCATCACTGTTATCACCATTTTCGGGAAGCTCTTCAGCACGGCTGCTGGTGCGCTCATCTCGGGACAGCCTTTGAAGACCGCGCTTCACGCTGGCATGAGTATGGCGCAGATTGGAGAGTTCTCATTTATTATCGCCACTTTAGGACTGAGTCTGGGTGTAACTTCCGAGTTCCTTTATCCGATCGCAGTTTCCGTTTCTGCTGTTACAACGTTCACAACACCCTACCTGATCAGAACAGCCGGGCCTCTCTACCAGTGGTTCGACAGGTCTTTGCCCAATTCCTGGAAGAAGGCGCTGGATCGCTACAGCACCGGAACACAGAACATACAGAATGCCAATGATTGGCAGGTCGCCATCCGTGCCTTCCTCGCTCACGTCATTCTGTTTTCGATCATCATTCTCGGTATCATCGCTCTGTTCCCTTACTACCTCAAACCCCTGATCTATACCTACCTCGGGAATGGCGACTACGGGAACATTATCGCAGCTACGGTTTGCCTTGTGTTGATTAGTCCGTTTCTGTGGGCGCTGGTAACCAGAAAGTTCCACACGCAGGCATTTGCCAATCTCTGGGCAAACAGGCGGCACCGGGCACCCCTGATTTTCTTCAGAGTGATTCGTGGGGCATTAGCGATAGTCTATGTAGGCATCCTGCTCATGAGCTTTTTCTCGCTCTATATTGCGCTAGCCGGGCTGGCCTTACTGATCGCCGTAGCACTGCTTTTCAATAAAGCCATTCACAGCTACTATATCCAGCTTGAAAATCGTTTCTTCTACAATTATTACGACCGGGAACGTACGGAAGCGAGTGTCGGCAGGTATGAGCTCGCCCCCTGGGATGCTCATATCGGCCAGTTCGAAGTTCCGATTGGTTCACCAGTGACAAACATGACGATGGAAGAGCTGGGACTTCGGGAGAGGCTGGGGGTCAATGTGGCGATGATCAGACGCGGCGCGTATACGATCACTGTGCCTGGCAGATATGAGAAAGTGTATCCCGGAGATATCTTGTTCGTCATTGGTACTGATGAACAACTGGATCTGTTTAAAAAATATCTCGAACCTGTAGGAGATATTCCTGTCAGAACTGAAGCTCCGGCAAAGGGAGGTAATGAGATCGTATTGAAGAAAGTACGCGTCACTGCCGATTCCTTTATGAACGGAAAGACCATCCGCGAATGTGGGGTAAGGGAACAAACCAAAGCCCTTGTGGTTGGCATCGAGCGGAACGGCAGACGCATTCTCAACCCGGAATCTAATCTCATCTTGAAGTCCGGCGACATCCTGTGGATGGTAGGAGATGCCATTCTTCTCGATAAACTCGTCCGCGATCTCCGTCAGCCCCGCCCGGGCTGATATTGTCCCATCGACTCATCATTAATGCCGCACACTGGAAAAGCTTTCGGCACAGTCTTTCTATCTTATTTCCTAAACCACTTCGCTATGTTATTTAATCTGATTCCTACGCGGGTACACGGGGTGATGGATTATGTCATGGGTGCGCTGATCATAGCTGCACCCTGGGCATTCGGATTTTCCCATATTGAGGCTGCAAAATGGACCACACTTTCCGCAGGCAGTAGCGCGCTGCTTTACAGTCTTTGTACTAATTATGAAATGGGTGCTTTTAAATTATTGTCCATGAACGCCCATCTCGTAATCGATCTGCTTTCAGGACTCCTGATGATGGCCTCCCCCTGGATCTTTGGATTTGCAGACGAGATGTGGCTGCCTCATGTGGTTATTGGTGCTATTGAAATTGTTACAGCACTTATGACTCAGACGAAGACGAGATACGTCGAAGCGGAGGCCTCAAAAGTTTATGACTGGCAGCAACAGGAAGTGCCTGCGTTTATCTAGGGTTGTGCATTACCAGGGATTAAAAGCCACCGAACGGGTGGCTTTAAGTTTTAGTGAACCAGGAGTTTTTGGCGGTGTAACCTGAGGCCATTCATATCTGAGACCTCTATCATGTAGACACCAGCAGGAACTGCAGATAAGTCTGCAGTGTTGCCTTTGCCTGAACCCACCATTCTTCCTCCTATAGTCGTGATCTTATACTGTATCATGCCTTCTGCTACGATCAAAACCCTACCCTGAGCAGGGTTGGGGAAGATCATCACGGGTGAAACAGAGGGAATAGCAGGAATCTTGTTTGTTTCAGTTATGCTAAATGGAATAATGTAATGATAGAGTGTTTCAAAGGCCGGGGTTACACCATCGCAGCTGATTACTTCTGCGACACTGTCTGTAACAACAAATATCAATGTGTAAAACCCGGCGTCTCCCTGCAGCGGGGTGTAGTTAACACAAACTGTAATAGTATCGGGGTTCTGGTCATACACAACTACTAAGGCATTGGGTAACACCTGGTCAATATTGTGCACCAATGACAATTTTCGTCCGGGTGTAGATGTACGGCCTGCGGAAAAACAAAAACTGAACGGCTGAGCTACTGCTCCATCCCACTGAATACCGTTTAGTGCAAGTCCGGAAACAGAGTTTGCCAAAATCTCTCCATTCACGAGTATGGGAGTAGTAGTGCTATCTACGGCCCGTATCATCGCATCCAGCACAGTAGTGCCCCGATAGGCTCCGTCACTCCGTCTATATTCATTGATAATAAGAGAATAGCCATGGTATCCGCTAGCACTAGCAGGGAGTGAATAGATCATCGTACCGTTAGTTGTATCAAACACGAGGGTGCCCTGCGGATCCGTGAGATAGGGCTGACCGGCAGAAAGTATGGGTAGAGTATAGTTTACAAACGTTGGCAATGAGTTATTACAAGTATCAAACACCGTCCCGCTAATGGTTTGTGGCTGTACCAATTGAAAAGTCAGGCTATCATTGTCTGGGTCCTGATACTGATTGCTATGAGTAAAACTTTGGCCAGTGTAGGCCACAGGTGTCGGCTGCGTATTGATTCCGGAAGCAGACGAGTTGCTGTCGGTTGTAAGATTATTAAGTATGGCGAATACAAACATATTGCTGCCTGTGTCAAGGTTTTCCGTGAAGTGACGCCTGACAGATGCCTTGAATAGCCAGTGATGACAACGCGATGGAGCCGTCCAGAAGGCTTGATAAGTGTACCTGTTGAAGTTTGTACCATTCCCTGAGCCAGGCCCCAGCTTTTCAAGTAAGATTTCTCCGTGGGTAGTGTTACACTGGTTCTGATAACAGATGCTCACCGTATCCGGCAGGTTGAATAGAGGTTGGTCACAGGCAGAATACAAATAGAGACGGAGCCGGTAAGTGCTGTCCTGTTCCCAGTGATATTCCAATCGCGAAGCGGTAAAGCTCTGTGCCTTTGCTGTAATCTGCGAACAAGTCAACAGTAGGAGAACGAAGTAATATTTTAGCTTATCCATATCAGGCGGTTTTAGGTTTTGGGAACGAAAGAATTTAATCAGATCGAAAAGTTACTTTCAAAATTGTCTTAATGAAAGTTTGAGTAATGCTATT
Organism: Bacteroidota bacterium; assembly: GCA_023409975.1. Classification (GTDB taxonomy): domain Bacteria; phylum Bacteroidota; class Bacteroidia; order Chitinophagales; family Chitinophagaceae; genus JAFIGV01. The sequence continues at coordinate 40,356 of JAEYQO010000028.1, forward strand.
TACATTAATATGACCTTTGTAGCAATGTCATCTGCGCATCACTTATCGTTCTAACTAACCACCCATCATGGTAATTTCATATATTGTGTTGTAAAGGCGATGCGTGTGCGAAAGCTGTCCCTGATTTTGAACCTGCTGGTTTTTCCTGTAGCTCTGTTGGCGCAGACCGATTTTGCTCCCATTGGTGCCGTCTGGTTCCATGCGCAATTGCACAATCTCGAAAACCACGATTCAACCATCAGGTACAGGGTATCAACTGCTGTTGGAGATACCGTAATAGATAATATTCTTTGCAGGAAGATCGAGCAACGAAGTATAGGCCGGCAAGACTGGTCGACTCCTGGGGCGCCTCTTGATACAAACAGACTACCAGATGGCTACGCCTACACTTCTGGTGACACAGTATTCTATTATTCGAATGACCTTGGCAGATTTACTCCCTTGTATATATTCAACGTTCAGGCTGGTGACACCGTTGTTTATGAGGTTGCTCCGCAAGCTTTCGACACGTCATCCAGTTTCCGGATTCTGGTGGATAGCATCACGATTGTGAATTTAGGTGGTGTAGCGCTTCGCCGGGTGCATTTTCATCCTCTGGCACCCTCTAATTACTGGGTCAATGCAACCCATTATACCGAGAGAATGGGTGCCTTTGGAAGCTATCTTCTGGAGCATTTTTTCGGAATCTATCCTGCCATCTATGTTTTGCCATATCTACGTTGTTATCAGGATGCCGACTTCAGTGTAGTAATGACCCATGAAACCTGCAACTATCTGCCTACAGAAGTTCATATGGTGGAATCCCCGACACACTTCAGAATATTCCCGAATCCATCAAAAGGCCTCATACATATGACTCATAATGTTGAGGGAGCGCTGATGGTAAAAGTACAGGACTATACAGGACGACTGGTTCATACCGCGCTGCTGCCAGGTGGCAGTAAGAAGATTGGTTTAGACCTGGCCCATCTATCTGCCGGTAACTACCTGATCGTTGTCTATGATGAGAAACGG
>JAEYQO010000063.1 GCA_023409975.1 Bacteroidota bacterium
CCGGACCTTCATGGTCGGCGATCGCCATGGTAGCCGCTTTCGTCTGATTGAAATCACAGGGGACGATCACCGTCATGCCCGGGAGCATCTTCATCATGCCGATATCTTCCAGCACCTGGTGTGTGGCTCCATCCTCTCCGAGTGTCAAACCGGCATGTGAAGCGCAAATCTTCACATTCTTACCACTGTAGGCCACAGACTGGCGGATCTGGTCGTAGACCCTGGAAGTGGCGAAGTTGGCAAAAGTAGTTGCATAGGGGATCTTACCGCCGATGGTCAGACCCGCAGCGACACCGATCATATTGGCCTCCGCGATACCCACCTGAACGAAACGATCCGGAAATTCCTTTATAAAACCATTCAACTTAAGAGAACCTGCAAGATCTGCGGTAAGCGCAACAATATTGGGGTTGGCACGTGCTGCCTCAAGAATCCCCTCTCCAAAGCCAGCGCGGGTTTCCTTTTCGTTGAGTATCTGAATATCCTGTAACATGAATTGCTAATGAACGGCAAAAGTAAAGTATATCAGGGAATGGGCAAGAAGCCGTGCCTGGTCTGCGAGGAGCCTATTTAGTTCTGGAATAACCCCAGTCCTTCAGCCAGGTCAGAACTTTGGTTTTATAGTCGCCCTGGATGATGATCAGGCCGTCCTTCACACTGCCCCCGGTGCCGCATTTCGTTTTAAGCTTCTTACCCAGCGCTTCCAGGTCTTCCGTGGTGCCGGTAAAACCATCTACCAGCGTCACCACCTTACCTGCCCGTTGTTTGGTATCGATCAGTACGCGGAGCTTCTGCTGTTCAGGGGGCAAAGTTTCCGCAGCCGATTGTTCTTCTTCAAAATCATTCAAGAAGTCCTGGTTGGTGGAATACACCAGCCCATCACTGCGTTTACTTTTTCTGGACATGAGATCTATTCGCCGATGCGGTCGTTATTGTTCTGCTGTCCCATGAAGTTGTCTACCATCCCCTGCATCATGGGGGGGAGCTGTGACTGGATGTAATCTTTGATCACCTCGATCGACTTCTCTGCCTGTTCGGGGGTTAATCCCGCCTTGTCTACTAACTGTTGAACCAGTTCCTGCATATAGTTTAAATAGTGCCTATGCGGCTTTTAGATAATCAAGTTTTGAGTGTTCCAGCATCTGCCTTGCGTAGTCGAGTGTCAGGCGGAACACCTCTCCCTCCTTCTTTTCCTGTGAAGGGATATCAAACATAGCATCTGTAAGGATCATTTCACAGATAGCGCGTAGCCCGCGACCGCCCAGCTTATACTGAACAGCCTTGTCTACCATATAGTCCAGCGCGTCCTCGTCTACTTCCAGCCTGATGCCTTCGTATTCGAAAAGCTTGGTGTATTGTTTGATCAGGGCATTGCGCGGCTCGGTAAGAATTCGCTTCAGTGCACCCCTGTCGAGGGGATTCAGGTAAGTTACGATCGGTAGCCGGCCTAGCAACTCGGGGATCAATCCGAAGGAACGGAGATCCTGTGCGTTGACGTATTGCAGGAGATTGGCCCGGTCGAGTTCTTTGGTGGATTTGATGGCGTTGTACCCGATCGCTGACGTCTGAACCCTGCGGGCGATCATTTTATCGATTCCTTCGAAAGCGCCACCGCAGATAAACAGGATGTTCTGTGTATTCACCTTTACCATTTTCTGCTCCGGATGCTTGCGGCCTCCCTGCGGTGGAACCAGTACTTCGGAACCTTCCAGCAGTTTCAGCAAAGCCTGCTGAACACCCTCGCCGCTTACATCGCGGGTGATGGAGGGATTATCGCTCTTACGACCGATCTTATCTATTTCGTCTATGTACACGATACCCCTTTCTGCAGCAGCCACATCGAAGTTGCAGGCCTGCAACAAACGTGAGAGAATGCTTTCCACATCCTCACCGACATAACCCGCTTCCGTGAATACCGTAGCGTCTACGATGGCGAACGGAACCTGGAGCAGTCTGGCGATGGTTTTGGCCAGAAGAGTCTTACCCGTTCCGGTTTCACCTACCATGATGATATTGGATTTTTCAATTTCCACATCATCCATCACCGGCATCATCAAACGCTTATAATGGTTGTATATGGCTACCGAAAGAATTTTTTTAGCATCTTCCTGTCCGATGACATAATCGTCGAGGAACGCCTTTACCTCCTTCGGTTTGAACAGTTTATGTTGCTGGAACTCAACATTCAGGTCTTTCTCTTTCTTTTTCGAATCGCCCAGAGCTTCCTGTAGCAGATAGTGCGCGTTTTCTATGCACTGATCACAAATATTTCCCTTCATCCCGGTGAACAGGATGTTCACATCATTCTCTGCACGGTCGCAAAAAGAACACTTCCTTTCGGTTGATTTCGCCATCTTAAAAACTATACTGCAATTTAGAACCGCAAAGTTAAGCTAAAACACCATACCGCCGGAGGCAGCGGGGCGGAGTGTACGGGCAGGTTTCCGGTTTTGTAACTTGCGTCCATGCTACGGGCTGAAAATCATTTACCTGAAACCTTTCGCTTTGCAGAAGTCGTGCTGCCGCTCAATCTTCCACAGACGCTGACCTATGGAATTCCCTTAGAATTTCAGGGACAGGTAAAGCTGGGTATGCGGGTGGAAGTGAATCTTGGACGCAATAAGCAATTCGCCGGTGTAGTCGTGGCGCTGCATAATCATCAGCCAGAGGAGTTTCGGGTGAAGCCCATCCGTGCTGTTATTGATCAGCAGGAACCCATTGTGAACGAAATTCAATTACAGTTCTGGGACTGGATCGCGGATTATTATCTGGCGGCTCCGGGCGAGGTGATGCAGGCTGCACTACCTGCCCATCTTAAGCTGATGGGTGAGACCAGGCTGGTCTGGAATGGGGAGGGTAAAACCTTCGAATGGTCGGACGAAGGCTACCTGGCCGCTGAGGCGCTGGAGATGAGAAAAGAACTCACCATCAGCGAGCTGAAGGCTATTGTTGGGGGGCGTCATCTGAACGGGGTCATCCAGGAGCTGATCCTTCAGGAGGCTGTGCTCATCAACGACGCACTGGAGCCGCTCTACCGGCCACGGAAGGAAAAGATCGTCCGGCTTGCTCCGGAGTATCAGGCAGAGGAGCAACTCTCCGGGTTATTTGCTGAACTGGAACGCGCGCCGCGGCAGTTGGAGCTGCTTATGTCGCTCGTGGAACTCTCTGTGCGACAGGGTGTGGTCCGTCAGCATGATCTGCTGGAACGCAGCAAAGCTACCGCTGCCCAGGTAAAGGCACTCGTAGATAAGGGCGTGCTGATTGTTGAGGAGCGGGATATTGACCGGTTGCTTTACGATGCAACTGAGGAAATCAAAAAGATTCAGCTCACCCCGGTTCAGGCAGCAACCTATGCGCAGCTCGAACAGCAACTGGCCGTTCACCCGGTGGTGCTACTGGAGGGTGTGACCGGCAGCGGTAAGACCCATCTTTATATCGAGAAGATCCGGGCGGTGATCGCAGCGGGCAGGCAGGCCATTTTATTATTACCGGAGATTGGCCTTACCACACAACTGGTCAGCAGACTCTATGCCTATTTCGGCGAAGAGCTTGGGGTATATCACTCCCGTTTTTCCAATAATGAAAGGGTGGAGATATGGGAAAAGGTGAGGCGGGGCACTTACAAAGTAGTGGTGGGTCCGCGCTCTGCGCTCTGGCTTCCGTATTCCAGGCTGGGCCTGATCATCGTCGATGAGGAACATGACGGATCGTATAAACAGAAGGATCCTGCACCGCGGTTCCATGCCCGGGATGCGGCTATCTACCTGGCCCGTCTGCATGAAGCAGCAGTGATCCTCGGTTCGGCCACCCCGTCACTGGAAACCCTCTACAATGTCCGGCGGGGGAAGTATGGATATGCGGCCCTCCGGGAACGATACCAGGGCGTGCAGATGCCTGCGATAGAACTGATCAGTGCCCGGTCGCTGGAACAATCGAAGGTGCAGGGGCTGCGGCTGCTGACACCGGAACTGCAGAAAGCCATGCTGGAGACCCTTCAGCAGCGGAAGCAGGTGATCCTTTTTCAGAACCGGAGGGGCTACACCCCTTTTCAGCTATGTACCGTCTGTGGCTGGGTGCCGCAATGCAAGAACTGTGCTGTGTCGCTGACCTACCATAAGAGCACCGATAAAATGCATTGTCATTATTGTGGCCTGCGGACACAGGCCATCCATACCTGTCCCGGCTGCGGGAGCAACCGTATTCAGAGCAGGACCTTTGGAACGGAACGGGTGGAGGAGGAAGTCCGTCAGGTATTTCCGGAGGTTCGTATCGCGCGGATGGACCTGGATAGTATGCGGGGGAAACAGAGCATTTCCGAACTGATGGATCAGCTTTCGAAAGGGAAGATAGACGTCCTCGTCGGCACGCAGATGGTGGTTAAGGGTCTTGATTTTGAGAAGGTGGGACTGGTGGGTGTGCTCAATGCGGACAGCCTCCTGAGCTTTCCGGATTTCCGGGTCAATGAGCGCGCCTTCCAGCTCATGGAACAGGTGAGCGGCCGCGCTGGCCGGTCAGACGGCGCCGGCCGGGTGCTGATACAGGCCTATAATCTGCGGCATCAGATATTGCACTGGGTTCAGTTGCACGATCTTGAGTCGTTTTTCCTCCATGAGATCACCGAGCGGGAGCGCTTTTTCTATCCGCCTTTTTCGAGACTTATAAAAGTCAGTTTCCGGCATAAAGACGAAGTCCGGGCCCTTCAGGCGGCCACAGAGCTGGCGACGCAGCTACAGGAGCTGAAAGAGATCTTCGTTCACGGTCCGGCAGCGGCACTGGTGGCGCGCATCCGGAATCAGTACATTTTTGAGATCCTCATTAAATGTCCGAGGGATACGAAAGTGCTCAAACGGACCAGGCAATTCCTTAAAGTACAGCGGTCGCTTATTACCGGTAAGAAAGGGAACAGTGGTTTACAGGTGATTTTCGATGTAGACCCTGTGTAAACTTTGAGGGGGGCGCTGTGACCATGAATGGCATCGCCTGCCATCAGGGGGAAAAACTAACCAATAAATAAGGGGGAAAAAGAAGGGAGACAGATGGGGATCGAACCCACGACCTTCGGAACCACAATCCGACGCTCTAACCAACTGAGCTACTATCTCCGTTTTGGGATGGCAAAGATAGGTGTTTTTTGATTCGAACAACACCAAAAAACTTAAATATCATCGGTCCGTTTCTGCGTCCCGCTGACCCTGCAGCGTAGTCTGATCGATCACATACAGCGGCCGGTCGCGGACATTGTTCGTGATGCGGCTGATATATTCGCCGATCATGCCGAGGCAAAGTAGCTGCACCCCGCCGAGGAAAGTGATGCTAACGATGGTGGAGGCCCATCCCGGCAGCACCTTATCATGCTGGAAGATGAAGACATAAATCGCGTACATCAGGATCAGGAAGGAGACCGCGCAGACGAAGAACCCCAGGGCCGTAGCCATTTTCAGCGGAGAATCGGAGAAGGCCGTGATGCCGTTGAAGGCCAGACGCAGCATTTTGCGGAAGGGGTAATTAGTCTTACCATACTTGCGCTCGTCGCGCTCAAACATAACATAAGTGCTGCGGAAACCCAGCCAGGCAATCTGTCCGCGGATGTACTTGTCATACTCCTTCATGCGTTTCAGGTAGTCGAGAACATCCCTGCTGATCAGCCGGAAGTCACCCACATCTATCGGGATCTCAAAACTCACGAGGCGGGCCATCAGCCGGTAGAACATCTTGGCGGTTACCAGTTTGAAGAAGCTTTCGCCTTTGCGTTTGGTACGTTTGGCATAGACCACCTTATAGCCATTCTGATACTCCTGATACATCTCTGCGATCAGCTCTGGTGGATCCTGCAGATCGCCGTCGATGGTGACGATGGCGGCGCCGCGGGCATAGTCCATACCGGCAGAGATAGCGATCTGATGGCCGAAGTTCCGGGAAAAGCTAATGTAGTGAAGGTGGTCGTTCTGAGCGCAGGCGGCTTTCAATTTGAGCAGTGAGCCGTCCCGGCTTCCATCGTTGACGAAAATGATCTCATAGTCCGGCGTGATAGCGCTGGCCACCGCTACGAGGCGGCGTTGCAGCTCTTCAATGATCAGTTCCTCGTTATAGACAGGAACCACGATGGACAGTGCAATCTCAGAACGCTGTTGCATGTTACAAATGTAATCTTTAGTCGTTAGTCATTAGCCGTTAGTGGCTAGTCGTTAGTGGATGAATCGCGAAGGCAAATAATTTACCGGTATGGAAACCTGGCTGATGTGTGCATCGATTTAGATGGGGCGTATGCTGATTGGGAGGGTCAGGGGATTGGTCTGATGTTGTATCGGGTTCATAGCTTTACGCATTATCCCGGACTAAAAACTTTACGATCAAAGATACCATCTCCATATTCTGGTTCCGGCGCGATCTGCGCACCGATGATAACACCGCACTTCGTGCGGCCCTTTCCGGTAAGCACCCGGTGCTCCCGCTGTTCATCTTCGATCCTGTGCTTACCAGAGTCTGGGAGCCGGACGACAGAAGGGCGGGATTGGTGTATGACCTGCTCCTCGGGGTTCATGAGGAACTGGTGAAACAGGGATCTGGCCTCCGGATAAGGAGGGGGCCGGCCATCGATGTCTTCCGCGAACTCCTGGAGGAATGGCGGGTGGAAGCTGTTTACTGCAACCATGGCTATGAGCCCGCAGAACGGGAACGGGATCAACAACTGTCGGAATTCTTACAAGCCCATGGGATAGCGTTTAGAACCTTCAAAGACCAGGTGATCTTTGAAAAGAGCGAGGTGGTTAAGGATGACGGCAGGCCCTATACCGTTTTCACCCCCTATAGTAAGCGCTGGAAGGAAAGCCTGAAAACCATTAATCTTGAAGCAGCCCCTTTGCCAACACCACAAAACCTTGTGCAGGGCAGTCCTGAAACCCTGCCATCGCTGTCTGGATTGGGCTTTGTTTACCGTAAGACGGAACTACCCGATCTGAGCCGTACGATGCAGTCGCTGATCGGTGACTATGAAACCCGTCGGGAGAAACCCGCCGTTGAGGGCACTACCCGCCTTGGTCCGCAGCTCCGGTTTGGCGGTTTGTCCATCCGTAAGCTGGTATCACAGGCTGCAGTTCAGAGTCCTGCCCTGCTCAATGAGCTCATCTGGCGCGAGTTCTTTCATGTGATCCTCTGGCATTATCCCCATACCGTTCATCAGTCATTCCGGCCGGAGTACGACTGGATACCCTGGCGCAACGATGAAGCAGCGTTTGAGCGCTGGTGTGCCGGTCGTACCGGTTATCCCCTTGTGGATGCGGGTATGCGGCAACTGGAGGCTACGGGCTGGATGCATAACCGGGTACGGATGGTTGTGGCGGGTTTTCTGTGTAAGCACCTGCTGATCGACTGGCGCTGGGGAGAAGCCTGGTTTGCGCAGCATCTTATCGATTACGACCAGGCTTCGAATGTGGGGAACTGGCAGTGGGCTGCGGGATCAGGCGTGGATGCTGCGCCGTACTTCCGCATCTTCAATCCTGAAACGCAGGCGCAGCGATTTGATCCGGGGGCTATTTATCAGAAGCGCTGGGTGCCGGAACTGGGCACCGCTGAATACCCAGCACCCATGATCGACCACCGTGAGGCCCGCGAGCGCTGCCTGAGGGTATTCCGGGAGGGATTAAAACGCGGGTAGAGAGCAGCGGTGCTGCAAATGAAAAAAGCCCGCCTTTCGGCGAGCCCTTCCCTATACACATGAAAAGATCCGTGGTTATTGCTGCGTCGCCGTATAGATGACATCAGTAGTGTAGGTTCCTGCAGGGTATGCAAAACCAGGAGTGGCCTTGTACTTCACAGAGAAAGTCTGGTTGCCGCCATTGTTAGCATTTGTGATCAGGTCCTGAGCAGTTGCAGACAGGGCTTTGTAAGTGCTGGCAGAGAAGCCTTGTCCAAGCTGACCGCCTGTGTTGTTATCGCTTACAACGATACCCAGAACGGAAGTAGGCATGCTGGAAGAGGCTACAGTTCCTCCGTTAGAGAACTGGAAGTTACCAGCGCTGGCCTTAACGGTTACATTGAATTTCTTGTTGGAACGAACCTTCAGCTCCTGCTCTGTGCTTTCAACACCATTAGCATAGTGTGCTACGGTGGTGAAGGGAAGCGTTACTGTTGATCCGTTACCGTTGGTAGCTACGAAAGAGATTTCGAGGGCATTGCTCAGGTTGAGTTGTACAGTTTGCTGAGCAGAACCATTAGCGTTCTGAGTGTTGGGGTTTTGAGCCTGAGCTGCTGTTGTGAACCCGATGAAAGCTGCTGCGATGATGATGATCTTTTTCATGACTTGTTGTTTTTGTGTTTTTGTTGTTTTGTGTTTTTGTGTTTTTGTTTCGTTTGATGATGCAAAGATTCACCCGGTTTTGAGATCTGTCAAGGAAAACGCAGGGGTTAACGCAGGCTTTGCAAGCGGTTAACGGAGCGTTTGCAAGTCAGATGTCAGATGTCAGATGTGGGTTGTAGAGACGTTGCATGAAACGTCTCGAGACTGTAAATTAAACTGTGTCAAGTTGAGAAAAGATTCATCAACTTTAAACGCAGAATATGGCTAGAAAAGATTCAACTGGTTTTAATTTAAGTGAAGAGGTTCGTCAACAAGCATTAGAGCAGT